>JAIOQJ010000513.1 GCA_021413475.1 Planctomycetota bacterium
TCGAGCTTCACCGCCCAGCTAAGCCCGGCCTGGAATGGGTCGATCGATTCACTCAGTTCATGGCCATAGAGCGGCATGGCGGCTTCGAGCCGGAGCGTGTCGCGTGCTCCTAGCCCGCACGGCAGCACGGGGAAGTCGAAACGCCAGGAAGTCTGTTTCTCCGTCAGGATAAAGACGAGTTCCTCGACGTATTCCTTTGGCACGATCACTTCATAGCCGTCTTCGCCGGTGTATCCGGTCCGGCTGATGATCTGCATGCCGTCGTGATCGCGGATCTCCGCGGTCGTCGCGAAATAGTATTTCAGTTTCCCGGCCAGCTCGTTGGTTTCGATGGCGCGCGGCCCTTGTAGGGCGATCATCGCCCAATCGAAGGTCCGGTCGGTCATGGTCACGTCGCCGGGGCCCAGATTTTTTTCGATCCAGCTGACGATCTTCAGCCGGTTGGAGGCATTGACCACCATCAGCCAGAAATCGGGGAGACGGTAGACGAGCACGTCGTCGAGGATACCGCCTTGTTCGTTGCAGATCAGCCCGTAGCGGACTTGGCCCATCTTCATGGTGGCCACGTCGTTGGTGAAGATGCGCTGGAGAGCGTCGGCTGCGGCCGGCCCTTCGAACACCAGCCGGCCCATGTGCGAAATGTCGAACAAACCGCAGCAGGAACGCACGGCCTTGTGCTCTTCGATGATGCCGGCATATTGCACCGGCATCTCCCAACCGCCGAACGGAACCATCCGAGCCTTGCGGCTGATGTGCCAATCGAAAAGGGGCGTCCTGAGATTCGTCATAGCCGTTTCCATACGTTCGTTCGAGCTTCAAGAACGAGGTGCGATGGAATTTTAGGGATCGCGTCGGGATTTGGGGAGTGTCGAATCGTTCCACCTTTAACGGCCCGCTTGCGAGGCATCGCCAACATTCCAGAAACGAGGCTTCCCTTTCGCCGAACGCGAGGCTATATATGTACGGGTGAATACTGAACATATATTCATAAACTTGTCGTGCTAGGATGAGTGGAGCGGTCGATTCATGAAACATCTCGCTGGCGTACGGCGGAGAAGGATTTCTCTGCAACCGTTGAATGGCTCGGCCAAGGAACTGGCCGAATCGCATGTGGTGTTGGCCCGCCGGCTCGCCTGGCGGCAGTTCCGGAACTGTTCGCATACAGTCCCACTCGAGGACCTACGCGGCGAGGCCCTCTACGGCCTGGTCTACGCGGCAGGGATGTTCGATCCCACGCGGGGGGTGCCGTTCGGGGCCTATGCGACCCTGGCGATCACACACCGGCTGATCCAGGCCGTGAACTTCTGGCGACGCGGCGGCCGACTGGACCATGTGCGCTTCACCGACGTATGTGCCAACACGGGCGGCGATTTCGATACCCCCTGCCCGCGCACCCGCGAATCGAGCGAGCAAACTTCCGAGAGCGAACTGATCGACCGCGTCCGCCGAGCCTTGCCGGCCCGCTGGTTCCAGGCCCTGAATCTGTACTACGCGCACGGCCACACGCTCGAAGAAGTCGGCCATCGCCTTGGCGTCACCCGCGAGCGCGTCCGGCAACTCTTGAGCAAAGCGGTCGAAAGGGCACGTGAAAATTCCAGCGTTTTCGTTTGCGAGTTGGAGGCAAGCGCGGTGAGTGCATGATCTTTGGGAAGGCAAAAATTAAAACGGTCTCGCGCCAAGACGCAAAGGCGCGAGATTATTTCACGGCCTCTCTGCGTGGGAACGAGAGTAATGCCCTATCATTTGGCCTTCGCTCCCACCGCCAATTCCTTATACCGCAACGCCCACACCTGTCGATTGCCGTGATTAAACAGCACGAACACATTGTGCTCCGGGTCGTAGTCCATGGCACCAACCCACGGATTGCCGGGGCCGGTTTTCACGTTGAGGTCGGTCCAGGTGTTTGTGCGGACATCGTAGATCCAGGTGATCGAGTCCTCGCCGCCGCCGAACTGGGTGGCCTTTTTGCCACTCTGGAGCAGTAACACTTTGTAAAATGGATCGTAAACCAAACCCCCACCAGGTACGCCTTCGGGTTGAATTTTCGGCTGCATGTTCTTCCAAAGGTTCCGCGTGGGATCGAACGTCCGGGTCTCTGCGGGTCGATCCGGGTGA
This sequence comes from Planctomycetota bacterium, assembly GCA_021413475.1. Classification (GTDB taxonomy): domain Bacteria; phylum Planctomycetota; class Planctomycetia; order Gemmatales; family Gemmataceae; genus JAIOQJ01. The sequence continues at coordinate 2,116 of JAIOQJ010000513.1, forward strand.
GGGGTCACATAGACGACCAACAAGCCCGTATCTTGGTCCACGGCCGCGGTTGTGTGATCCTGATCGCGTGGATAGTCGCCGGCCGTCTTCTTGTCGAGCCAGGTGTTCGACTTGACATCGAAGGCCCAAAAATCCTTGGTCTTGTGGTTGGGGTGCGTGAACTTGACCGGCAGGAGCAAGCCGTTCTTCCAATCAAAGGCGTAGCGCGTTGCGTAAGTGGGCTTGGGTGCCGCGCGGAAGCGATCAGTGGCGAGATCGTAATTGCAGAAACGGAAGGCACCATCTTTGTTGTAATAGTCGTAAACGGCCAGGGCCGGATCGGTGGAACCAATAGCGGGGCCCAGCCACATCACTTTGCTGAGGGGATCCCAACAACGGCCGGCGGTGCAGCCATTGATCAGCCGGCGGTCGCCCCAGCCGGCTAATTTCTCGTTGGGCCGGCGTTGAACGAACTGCTCGGTGCCAAGGTCGAAGACCGTCAGTTCGTTGTGATAGCCGCTGCATCCGCCGTAACGGAGAAAAAGGCGATTGGAAGCATCGTAGTTCCAACCCATTTCGCCGAACGGGGAATCGGTCTTGATGGGGATCTTCAGATTCACCCATTGATTGACAGGAAAATCGGGGCCAAATCGCGGGTTACGCGGCCGATAGATCATCTCAGGCAACTCGGCATCCGCTTTGCGGAACCCGGCCACCGCCGTTTGGCTCTCCTTGTCGCCAAGCTGCTCCAAGCCATCCGCCGCCGCGGCGCGAACGAGACGATCGGTATCCTTTTCCAACAATTCGCGCAGCCGGGCGACCGCTTTGGGACCGCCGATTTGACTGATGAATAATGTGGCCGCGTGGCGGCGAACGCGATGGTTGCTTTCGCTCGCCGTCAAGAGAGCGTCCAACGCTTCGCTGCTGCCGATGCGTCCCAACGACTTCGCGCTGCGGAAGATCGTCGTGTCAGACGTATCCTTTTCCAGCTGCGTCCGCAGCAAGGCGACGGCCTCGGCACCGCCGATGATACCCAGTGCATCGATGGCGGCGATCTCACCACGGCCCGCCCAGGCGAGCAAGTCGTCGTGAGCTTCACGGCCCGCCTTCCGCGTCGACACGTAGCAAATCGTTTGCTCGTTCAGATAAGGCCGAGTGAACGCCAGCAGCGCGTTGCCGTAAAGGCTAAGCTCCAAACCGCGCGAGATCGTGCCGCGTTCAACCTTGGGGAAAAGGTCCTTGAGCTTGGCGACCGCTTCCGGACTTCCCGTCGCGGCCAGGTGCATGTGGACAAAAGCAGGGAACCAACCGAACTGAATCTTGGTGCCGGTTAACTCTAAGAGCGTCTCAGTCGCCGCCGACTGATTGGCACGCGACCATGCCCCCAAACTACGGACTCGCCAGCGCATCTGCTCCCACTCACTTCCCTTTGCCAGAGTCGGCAGTTCGGTGGCGATTTTCTCGCATGCAGTTTTGATCGCCGCGGGGTTTTTTGGAAGGGGTAACAGTGATACCGGCTTCTTTTCGGGTGTTGGCAGTGTCGGGAACATCTGCTGCCGCACGCGGTGTACGACATCGCTTCGGTCGTTGGCCAGACGTGCTTTCGCATCTTCCGCCGCCTTGCCGCCCTGGCCGAGTAATAGTCGAAAAGCGGCCGCCCGAATTGGAGGATGCGGCGAACCAAGCAGACTCGCGAGGTCCGCTTTCGGCGGAAACGCGACCGCGAGGCTGACGCGTCCCGTCGGCAATACACTGACACGCTCATCCTGTCCGAGCGGTACCAGGGTATCGAGAACCTCGATGGCCTGCGCCGCGGCGAGCGCCAAGGCGACATCTTTGCTGGCAAGGGCATCGGCCAGCGGCGGCACTGCACGGCCGTCGCGAAGCCAACCGAGTTCCCACGCGGCCGTGCGGTCTCCCTTTTCAAGTGCCGTCGTCAATTTCTTCAGCCGTTCGTCACTGGCCCGATGCACCACGAGGACACCGTGATTCCGCGTCCAATTCAAACCCCACTGCTTGCAAGCGTCGTCGAGCAACGCGTCGGTCGTCGCCGCCTCGCCAACGAGAGCCCGGCCCGCCAGCGTTTCCGGCAACGCCCACTGAATCCCGTCGCGCTCGGCGAGTGCCGTGAGCAACTCGGCTGGGGTGTACCAGGCTTTTTCGAGGGATTTGGGCGCTTGAGCATTGAGCATCAGTGGGAAGACGAAAAATGTGAAAAGTATGGGCAGAACTGGCTTTTCGGCCATGTGGCAACTCCCACGATCCAGGGAACAAGAATGAATCGCTCTAAGGCCGGCGAGCCAGGTTGCGTAAGCTCCTGGAGTATAGCAGGCGAAATTCCATTTCTCCAGGAACTTACGCAACCTGGCTCGCCAATTATCGGCTACGTCTTCTTTCCATTCTTCATCCGCGATTGATCAGTCTTCAATCCTTGGCCGCTCCCAGGCGGCCGGCAATTCCGTGGCGAGTTATTTGTAATTCACGGCCCGCCCGTGCAGTTGTTCCCAGTCCCGGTCCGGCCGAATCTCCAGGTTAGTCTCCCAAGCCCCACGCATGGTGTGGTGCAGTGCGCCGAGTTGGGCGGCCACGAACATCAGGGCGTTCAAATCCTTGGGGAAACACGACCCACCGAAGCCAGGCTTCCCGTCCGGTCCGGGCACGGCCCAGTGGGAAGTCCCCAGCCGCGCGTCCAAAGTGGCGATTTGCATAACACTGGAATAGTCGATCCCCTGCCGGTCGCATAGCCCCTTCAGTTCGTTGCCCAGACTTACTTTCACCGCCAGGAAACAATTCGTCACGTATTTCACCATTTCCGCAATCGTCGAGTTGGTGAGGTGGAGCGGGACATTCGGAAACGACTGGCGAAACACCTCGGCCACCACTTCCACACCCACGGGCGGGCCGCCGATAACGATCCGGTCCTGTTTCAGGAAATCCTCCAGAAAGGTGGCCTCTCGTAGAAATTCCGGACTGAAGCAAACGGTCAGGGCCTTACGATTGGTGTTGAGCCGCTCCGTGGTGCCCGGCGGAATGGTGGACTTGATGACCGCGACCGCTGATCGACCAAGTGATGCCGCGGCTTCGTCGAGCTTGGCGATGGTTTCCTCGACGATGCTCGTGTCGCTTCCGCCATCCCGCTGCATTGGGGTTGGCAGGCAAACAAAAACCGGTCCGTCGATGTTCTCGAGAATCCACCGGGCCGGGTCTGGCGGCTCCACGCCTCGCACTTCTTCGTCCCCGCGATAGACGGCGGTGCCATGCCGTTTGTCGTAGGTCCAAATGTTGAAAAACGGCCGCAGCCCCTCGCGGACCGCTCCGCCGACGAATCCTTGCCCGATAATGCCAATGCTGGTAATCATGGTGTCTCGATTCACCTTTCTTGTTGTCTTCACTTCCCGCTATTTCCGGTGCCAACGGGACGGCCGCGACCTACCATCACGAGCCTCTTCGAACGTCTCCGCACGGACGATCCTCGCCGGTGAATTGCACTAGAAACCCGTCCACAGGGCGTATGAACCGACTGCCGCGTGTCCGGTAATGGCAACCGCCCGGCACGGCGCGAACTCGGTTAACTGTGTCTGCAGCACGTGTACTCCGTACCCATTGAGTGACTTGCTGACTCGCTCGGTCATGCGCTCGTTGAATTTCGTCCGGTCGACCTGGATTTCCTCCAGAGTGTGCTTACTGACTTCTTCCAGAATTCCTTCCGTGGATCGCTCAATGATGTCCGAGGGGAGATCCGCGATCTTCGCGAGGGCCGTCATGATGTCGTCCACGAAGTAAGTCACCAGCGCGCCGACAATGACGGTTTTCAAATCCTTGGTCATCACAACTTTGGACTGAAGCATCTGAGTCTGACGCACCGTCGTCATCACTTTGTAAATCGATACAAGCGGCCAGTAGACATGCAGACCCGGGTCCCAAACCCGTACGTTTCTTCCCCGCGAAAACACGACCCCGGCGTGCGTCGCCGGCACGACCACCAAAACGGGAAAGATCTTCAAAAGCGCCTGAAAGATGTCGCCTAACCAGCCTAGTGCCTTGTCCATTGTCTACTCCCGCTTATCACGGAAACCTGTGAGACCGGTTCGCTCCGCGACTATCCATTGTTCTCACTGTTCGACTCCGGCTTTACTCCACTTCGATTTCCCCAGCGTTGGTCACCACCGCGATTCCGTACCCATCCAAGTGGACGGTTCCGTTAAATGGCTCCCGAACGACATGGGTGCCAGTGCTCGTGTCGATCCGGAGCAGTGTATTGCAGACCGACAGGTCGTCATCCCAGTCCCGAACAGCTAGCACTTGAGGTCCGCTCGCGGTGTTCACGAAAACGCCACTCCGTCGACCATTCTCCCCCCAAACGACGACGGCATCCAAATGCGGCGTGTCCGAACGATAGCTTGGGAAACGAACCCAGTCGCCACGCTGAACGTGGCGGGCGAACAGCTGCTTTCCCAAGCACGCCGGTGTTGGTTCCCCGTGCATGGTCATGAGACCGTAAGCATCATCGTTGGCCGTCGCAGTCCAACGCATCTCCAGGTCCGCCCCACCCCGGAGCAAGTGGATCATTGCGGAGACGTAGTACGCGCCCCCGAACGCGTTCTGGTTCAGACCGCCAACGAAGCGATAGTCGTGGTGGACGACGGTGTTCAACTCGCCGCAGACATTGAGGATATCACGTCCGGCGATTACACGGGCGACACTGCGGGCGCGACCCTCGTAATCGGGCGTTTGCGCCATGAGCAGCATTTCGTAAGCCTCACCGGACGGAGCGTCCGGGGACCCGAGCAAGTCCACGCCGAGGGTCGCACCCGGCAGCGTGGGCCGCCAATCCCCATAGCGATGCCAGGAAACGAAGCCGACGAGTGCGTCATCGATCTCGTTCACGAGTCCTGTGATCCAGTCGAGCCAGTAGGGCTGAAATCCGTCGACAGCCGGGCCACCGATCCGGGCCTTGCGCCCGAGGAGATAGGGTTCCAGTAACCTGTGAATCGCCTTGGCGACTTCCCTGTAAATGCAAAGATACCGCGGGAGCGACAGCCCGCCCCCGATCGACAGGTTGTTCGGCTCATTCCACACGCACCAGAGCCAATCGCTAACCTGCTTTCCACCCCATTGTTCAATACACCCCCAGACGATTTCAGTACAGCGTGCGACATAATTGCGGAGGTTGCGTGGGTCGTCGTGCGGCGGGTGGTACTTGGCGAATGTCACCATCGGTCGTGCCCCCGCGTCGAGCACGGCTTGCACATACGCGGCAAAGAGACGCCACTGCGTCATTGGATCTGGCACCGGTTTGTCGAAAACAAAGATACGGACGACCTCTGTGCCCATCAACCGGAGGTGCCGACGGATCTTCTCGCGATTTTCACCCAGAGCGATATGCCACCACGCATCGATCTCATTGAAACCGTAACGCAGTTGCATCCGCTTCGCTCCCACTGGGCGTTCGAGAGCTACTCGCTCCTTCGTCATCGCCGACTCCATTCCAATCTCCGTGTCAACTCTCGATGATTTCGATTAGCTCACGCAGCCGGGCTTCCGGCGAATGCCGCACGCCGAACTCGCTCCGGATTTCACGGACGACCATTGCGTAATGGTCGGGGCGGGCGAGCACATCGAGTATCTTCTCGTGCGGTCGTTCGCCCAATAACAACTCCGCGGCGGGGTCACCATAAATCGCGCGGACGTAGGTGGGATCCAGGACAAACAGGGGAATGGTCCCCGCAGCGGGCGTCTCAAAAGTTCTGCAGGTCACCATCCCCAGATGCTCGAAGAGCGGACGGTACACAATCGGGTTAAAAACACCGCGGCTCATCGTTTCGATTACCCGGGCGAATGGGACGGGCGGGATTGCTTCGACACCGAGTTTCTGGAGGTACGCCGGGTCGGTGCGGTAAATTTCCTCGATACCCATACTGGCGGCCCAGGACGGTTGTTCGGCCCAGCCGTGACCGAACAGGGCAATTCGGCCGACGCGTTCCCGGATCGGCTCGATGGCCCGAAGCACTCGCGACATCCCGTGCCACCGAAACTTTGAGTGACCGACGTAAACCATGCTGAACTCCTTATGAGAGAAGTCCAGCGGGGTTTCCCAGATCGGATCGTAAAGGTGAAACAGGAACGGACGAACATTCGGACGCAACGGATGGTACGTGGGTTGGTATATCTTGTCCGCCAGCCCATCGCAGAACTCGACCCACCTTCGGCTCTCTTCTTTGTCGCGGTGATTGTAATCGCCCGTGATATTGATCATATCGTTGTATCGGCCATCGCAGTCGATCACGATTCGCCGCCGTCGAGGCACCGCTGCGATCAGTCTGGCCCAGTCGAGTCGGTCGCCGTTCTGCAATCCCGTGGTCCATTCGACAACGAAAACGACTGCATCCGCGCCGTGAAGGTTGGTTGAATAGTTCAGTGGAATCCTCGGGTTCGCCGGGCCGTACACCGTGACTTCGTGCCCCAACGCCTTGGCGACACGAGCATAGCCCTGGAGATCCAGTTCGCTCCCCTGATTCTCGTAAGCGTAGTAGACGAAGACAAGCTTCATCTAGGATCCTCCAACAGCATCTCCGGTACTTCGCCATCGAGAGCGACGACCAGCTCCTCAACACGCCTGGTGTAGGCATGATGGGCGACGAGGTATCGGCGGACGTCCGCGACTACTTGTCGGTAGTGATCCGGGCGGCGCAGCGCATCGAGCACTTTCTCCGCCACGCGGCCTGGCAGCGTGAGTTCCCGCCCTGCCGGACCATACACCGCTTCCGCGAGTTCCGTCTCCAACATCAGTAGTGGTATCGTGTCGGCACAGAATTCCTCATAGTAGCGAAGGGTGAGGTGCTTAACGTGGGCGAGGTATGGCCGCTGCGTGAAGATATTCACCCGACCGGTACTCATCGTCCGGATCACGTCGGAATAGGGAACCGGACCGGGCGTTTGCACACGCAATCGGTGTAGTGCGTCCACGTCCGTGCGAAAGGCGGGCTCCAATTCAGATGTTTTCGCCCATTCCGGACCGCCCTCCCACCAGAGACCTGTGAAAGCAATCTCGCCTAACTGGTCGCGGATCCGCTCCAGGGCTGGGAGAATCTCCCCGACGACATCCTTCCATCGCCACCAATTGTGCCCGACGTGCAATACGTCATACCGCTTCACGGGTGCACTGGATGGTTCTACCACTAACTCCGGGTTGAATCCAAAGAACGGAAGTGTGGTCACGCGTGGATCATCGGACGGCGCGATGCTCGGCTTAATAATCCGATCCGCGAGCGCTTCATAGAACTGTAACCACTCGGTCCGTTCACGATCACTCTGATAGTTCCGGTCGTACCCGTCGATCACTATCGTTGGATTGAACTTCGCGTCCGCATCGAGGATGAACCGATGTTCGCGAGGGACACTCGCCAGCAGCGTTACATCTTGGAGTCGTTTGCGTTGGTGTAGATTGGACTCGAACAGATAGATAACTCGGTTAAACGAGCGGACGTTAGTTGAGAAGCGAACTCCAGGCATGCTGGATTGAGGTTCCCCATAAATCGCAATCGTGTGTCCGAGCGACTCCCCAACCCGCACATAGTTTGCGACGGCGTGCGTGTTCCCGGCATTGACCCGATGTTCCATCACGAACAGTATGTTCACGGCCGCTCCTATCGGATCGCACGAACTTGTTCCAAATGCTCGCCAAGTCCTCTTCATCAGGCACTGAGTGCCGCTACCAGTTCCTCGACGCGTTGTCCGTATGTGTGGTGGGCAAGTAAGTATCGGCGGACATCCACGACTACCTGCCGGTAGTAGTCCGGGCGGCGCAGCGCATCGAGTACCTTCTCCGCCACCCGGCCCGTAAGAGTGAGTTCCCGTCCCCCTGGACCATACACCGCTTCCGCGTGATCCGGTTCGAGCATCAGCAGCGGGATCGTGTCCGCGCAGAAGACCTCGAAGTATTTGAGTGTCAGATACCGCAGATGCTTCAAAAGCGGTCTTTGCGTGAAGATGTTCACCCGAGCGGTACTCATCGTTTGGATCACTTCGCCATATGGAACGGCTGACGTGGTGCTAATTCGGAACTGTTGGAACACCCGCTGATCGACCTGATAAGCCGCCTCCAATCCGATTTTCCAAGCCCACTCCGGTGTCCGATCCCACCAACGCCCCACGAAGCCAATCTTGTCTATTTGATCGCGAATCTGAGCGAGACCAGGAAGGATCTCGCCAGCAGTCTCCTTCCATCGCCACCAGTTGTGCCCAACATACATGACATCGAACTGTTTGGGCGGTGCCGTTGCCGGGTCCTGCACGAGGGCGGGATTGAACCCGTAGAACGGCAGTGATGTTACCCGCGAATCAGTCGGTGGCCGCAAGGTTGGCTGCAAGACCCGATCGGACAGGGCGTCGTAATGCCGGAGCCAAACAGTTCGCTGGTCCGCGTTTAGGAAGTTCCGGTCATACCCATCCACGATCACGAGTGGGTTATACATCCCGTCCGAGTCAAGAATGAACCGTTGTTCTCGCGGAAACCGGGCAAGAAGAGCCACTTCCTGCAACCGCGAGGTCTGATACAATTTCGACTCGAAAGAGTAGATCACGCGATCGAAGGCTCGGAAGTCCGTCGAGAACCGGACCCCCGTCGCGTCAGGTAGAGCCGGGCCACAAATCGCAATCGTGTGTCCGAACGCCGCTCCAACCCGCGTATAATTCGCAATCGCATGTGTATTCCCGGCATCGCCCCGGTATTCCATGACAAACAGAATGTTCATGACCGCGCTCGCGCGTTAACTTCACCGACGGTCTCCAACTCCTGAAACCGCCGCTCAAAAGAGTGCTGTTGGGCCAAGTACGCGCGAGTCTGAAGGACCGCGTCCCAATACTTCTCCGGTTGATTCAATGCGTCCTTCATGTGTGCGCCGACATCATCTCGCGGCACGAGCGTGAGCGCCGCGGAGCCGTACACCGCTTTCACAAAATCACGGGGTAAAAGAAGAACAGGGAGCGAGTCCGCGCAAAACGTCTCGAACGTCCGGTTCGTGACGAACCCGAGTTGTCGAAACAACGGCCGGTGGAAGACCGGGGCAAATCGGGCTTTTCCCAACAAGCCGATCACCTTATCGAACCGGACTGCTTTCTGAGTCTCAACCTCGAATTGGGCGAGGAATGCTGGATCCGTATCGACGCCGGCAATTCCCTGTTGCACGGCCCACTCGGGCCGTTGATCCCAGTCCCAGCCGAACAAGGCGGCACGCCCAACTTCCCCGCGAACGGACGCGTATTGTTCCAAAAATTGCCTGATTTGCTCCCACCGCTGCCAGTTGTTCCCGATGTACATCACGCCGTACGGTTTCTCGGTCGGGCTCGCCGCCCGCCACGCGTTCGCGGCTTCCTGTGCGTTTTCGAATTTCCGGGCCACGGCGTTCGGGTCGAAACCATGGAACAGAAACGACTTCACATCGGCTCGCAAGGGGGCGAGCGTTGGTTGGAGGACTGTGTCCGTGACTGCTTGAAATGCTTCCACCCACTCCCACCCCAGATGCCCGTCGAGTTTCTCCAGGTGGTTGAAGTCGTGGTCGACCCGGATCGTCTCATTGAAGCGGCCCCACAAATCGACGACTATCCGCCGCTCGCGAGGGACGCCGTCGAGCAACCGTGCCAAAAGTGGCATATCCGGGAAATCGGACGGCACCTGGATGATGAACAGCGCGAGATCAACGCCACTGAGATCCGTGGTGAATGGCAGCGCGGGCAGGTCTGCATTTGCTTCACCGAATACAGCAACCTCATGCCCCAGTGCGCGACCAACCGCGACGTATTTGTGGATGGCAGCGACACTTCGCACCGTCGAGATTGCTTGGCTCACCAGCAGGAGCTTCACGATCTTCCCCCTTTGGATGAGCAACTCGCGGAAGCAGACCGTGCCCAGCGAACCGTTTCGTCCAGCCCCGTGGCGAAGTCGGTCTTGGGTTCCCACCCGATGACGGCTTTCGCCCGCGAGATGTCCGCACGCACACTTCGCTGTTCACCCGGTCGTGCCGGGGCGCGGATGATCTCGTAATTTGCCCGCGAGCGCCCAAACGCAGCCATGGCATGCTCGGCGAGTTGGTTGATCGACCGCGACCGGCCACTTCCCAAATTGAACACGCCGCCAAAGGTTGCGGTGTTGTCCAGCGTGCGTGCCCAGCCATCGACGATGTCATCGATGTAGACAAAGTCGCGAGTTTGCTCACCATCGCCGTAAATCGTGATGGGCTCGTTTTGGAGAAGGTGTCCGAGGAAGATCCCCAGCACTCCTTGGTATGGATTGTCAATTGCTTGAATCGGGCCGAAGACGCTATACATCCGCAAGGAAGTCACGTTGAAGTTAAACCCAAGATCCGGTCGCTCCGCCGTGGAGTGAACGTACCGCTCGGCCGCGAATTTGGTAATGCCGTAATAGGAGTCCGGGCAGGCCGGCTCCGTCTCGGGAGTGGGGATCTTCCGGGTGTCCCCGTAAACGGTCATCGAGCTGGCGTAGACCAGCCGCGGCAGCTTGTACTTGAGGCACATGCGCAAGACGTTGACGGTGCCTTCGACGTTCGTCCGCAGGTCCGCCACCGGGTCCGAAAACGACCGGATGATCGAGACCTGGCCTGCCAGGTGACACACGGCATCGAATCCGCCAGCGAACACCGGTTCGAGTTCATCCGGTCGAGTTACATCCGCGCGAGTGTAACGGACCGCTGCGGGGACGTTCTCACGCCGACCAGTGGACTCGTTGTCCACCACGGAAACTTCATGACCGTCCGCCAGCAAGCGCCGGGTCAAGTGGGAGCCTATGAATCCAGCACCGCCAGTTACGAGGATGCGCATGCCGCACGCTCCTTCTTCAGCCGCCCGCTGGTGGTGTCCGTAAAGTCCATCGCCCGGAGGAAGGTCCGCAGAACGGATTCATTTTCGCGAATCCACGCCCACAGCCGTGCGATTCCCGCATCGGTTCCAACCTCTGGCCGCCAACCCATCACCCGAGCGGCCTTGCGGATGTCGCTGACATAGCATGGTTGGTCGCCCGGTCTTGGTTTATCAAAGGAGACGGAGATACGCCGCCCGGCCAGCGTCTCCACCACATCTTTGAACTCCGCCCAGATCGAGATGGTGTTCGTCGGCCCGCCGCCAATGTTGAAGATGTCGCCCCGGGTCTTGTCGATTTTCTCCACGGCCAGGCGGAGAGCACGCACCAGGTCGTCGATGAAAAGGACGTCGCGAACTTGCTTTCCATCGCCATAAATGGTGAGAGAACTGCCGATCGCCGCATGAATGAGCATATGGGCGAGCCATCCCTGATCTTCGTTCCCGAATTGCCGCGGGCCGTAGATGCAACTCATCCGAAACACGACGGTGGGGAGGTTGTAAATTCGGGCGTAATCCCGGACGTACTGATCCATCGCACCCTTGGAGCAACCGTAGGGCGAGTGGAAGTCGAGCGGATAGGACTCAGCTACCCCTTCCGGCAGGTCCGGCAAGATGTGCCGGGTTGGCTTCTCTTCCACCCGTGTGCCCACGAGCGAGCCATACACCTTGTTCGTGGAAGTATAAACGACCGCGGGTTGCCGACCATTCAGCCGAGCGGCTTCGAGAACATTGAACGTTCCGAGGGCATTGATTTCGAAGTCCTCGCGCGGTTCAGCAACTGAAGTCGTGACCGCCACCTGGGCGGCGAGATGGTAGATCGTTTCGGCATGTGCCGCCGCCCGGCGAACGGCTTCCGCGTTTCGCACATCTCCGTGGACGTAAAGCAAATGGCTGTCTCGATGACGGCTCTTGAGCCAAGCGAGGTTGTGTTCGCTACCCCGCCGCGACAGATTGTCGAAAAGTGTGACATGGTGGCCTTCAGTCAGGCAGCGATCGACCAGATTGCACCCGATGAATCCCGCCCCGCCGGTGATCAAAGTGGTCTTCTTCATTCCATTTTCCTTCAAATAAGGCCTGCCAGAACTGCGACGCTCAAGGCTGCCGTGCATTGCTAGCTCAGAGGTGAACATTTTGCGGCGGATCGTTTGACGTACCCCACATAGACCCCAAGCACTTTCTATACCGAACAGAGCGACACAACGCATAGATCGGGAACATGAAACGGACTCGACTTTAGAAATGCTGGCCAAACTACTTCCCGATTGATGCAGCAAGCAACTCGTTCGCACCACGGGCATATTGTCAGACACCAAGAGCTTGGCGAGCCAGCCGATTGAAATTAATTCCGGACGTAGGTTTGCCGAGATTCTTTAGTTGGGTGATTGCGAATTGCCAGCTCGTCTCCCCTTTGGGACCGGAGCAGAGATTTCGGGGATTTTTGGAAACGAGGCGATAGTCAGGCCATCGTTCTGTCTGGAACACAAGCCGTGTGCGGTTACGCACATAGAGTGCATAAATGAGCGGTTCTTGAGGATCAGTCCCATCAGAAATGGTTGATGCAAAAGGGGCGAGAACGGTCCGCGAAACGTGACGATATGGGACGAACGGGGATGGGTGAAAACAGAGAGGCCTCGCCCGGATTCGAACCGGGGAATGACGGTTTTGCAAACCGTTGCCTTACCACTTGGCTACGAGGCCGATCGATTTGATGAAATGTAGTGGTCTTGAGACGAACTGTCAACGGCCGGATCGCCTGCCGTCTCATAGATCAAATCCCATCGGGCTGGTGGCGAACTACCGGCGTACCCTATTATCGGCAAATCCAGGACCGGACATGAGCGCGGCCGTCGAGATCGAACAGATCACGAAATCGTTCGGCAGCCATGTGGCCGTGGACGCCCTGTCGTTGCAGGTGCCCGCGAATTCCATTTACGGCTTCATCGGCCCGAACGGCTCCGGCAAGACGACGACACTACGGATGATCATGCGCATTTTCTTCCCCGACTCGGGCCATATTCGCGTCCTGGGGGAAGAAGTTTGGCATGCGGCCAGTGATCGAGTCGCCTATCTCCCCGAGGAACGCGGCCTGTACAAAAAAATGAAAGTTCGCGAGGTGCTCCACTTCTATGCCGAGTTGAAGGGGGCTCGCGATTGCACGAGCTCGATCAACCGCTGGCTGGGTCTGATGGGGTTGAGCGAATGGGGCGACAAGCGGGTCGAAACGCTCTCCAAGGGTATGTCGCAGAAGGTGCAATTCATAGCCACCGTGATCGCCAAGCCCTCGCTGGTGTTGCTCGATGAACCGTTCAGCGGTCTCGATCCGGTCAATGCCGAAGTACTTCGCGATGCGATTCTCAATCTGAAAAAGGAAGGGACGACCGTCATTTTCTCAACCCACGACATGGCCGTCGCCGAACGGATGTGCGACTTTATTTTCATGATCTATAAGGGTAAAAAAGTCCTCGACGGCACGCTCGAATCGATCCAGGACAAATACGGCGAGGACACCATTCGCGTCCGCATCGAGGGCGGGGGCGAGGGGGAGTCGGTGCGGCTGAATGACCTACCTGGCGTCGCGAAGGTGACTGATTTTGGGCGTTTGCAGGAACTGCAACTCGAACGTGGCGGCGATTCGCAGACAATCCTCGCTGCGTTAATGCGGCGGGGCAAGGTGTTGCATTTCGAGCGGACACGTCCCTCGCTGCACGAGATCTTCGTGCGAATCGCGGCCCCCGTCGCGGAGACGATGTAAAGCTCCCGGCATGCATCATTTTTTCACGTTCCCTCGCGCGGCTTCCCGCACTTCCTCCAGGAACTTCAGCAACTCCTCGAACACTTTGACGGCCATTTCTTGCGATGCCTTTTCTTCCTCATCCGCTGGCGGGTTATTGAACTTCTTCAATTCGCCGCCGCAGCGAGTCGCGATTTCGAGGGCGTTCAAATGCATCTTGTTGATCGCCAGCCGATCGCCCACGGCCTTGCATTTTGTGAAAGCCCGGCGCGCGTTTCCCAACTCATCGCGCACATTCTGGATCGTCGCCAGCTTCGGCCAGGTTTCGACGATGAAACGTCTCGCCGTGATGTGTTCGGGATCGCCGGGGTTGGTTTGCCAACCCTTTTTCAGGGCCTGGTAGGGAACGTCAATGGCTTGCCGGGCCGTGGGGTCGTCCTTGACTTCAGCGAGTGCGGCCTCGTATTTCGCGAGTGCCTGATCGTAATCCGCCTGGGACTTGTGCAGTTCCGCGGCCCGGATCAGATCTTGGACTTTCCTCTTTTTCGCCAGAACCAGCGGGTCGTTTTCGGCCTTGATCGACTCGTCCAAAGCTTTCAGATGCTGGCGGAGTACCCCTTGCTTGTCGCGCAACAGGTTCAATTGCTGCTCGCACTCGGCGAGAATGCCGGTAACTTTCAGCCCGTCCTGCTTGGCACGGGCCTGAAGTTTGTCGATTTCTTCCTGGAATTCAGGGGTCGCACGATCGAGTGATTGCAGAATCTCATTCCCGCGTTGGCGGGCTTCGATTTTTTTGCCATCCTGTTCCAATGCGGTGATCTCCTGGAAACAGCGAACCTGAATCAGCCGGCCATCGGTGATGCGTGTGAGCAATGCGCGTCGCTCGAAGTCCAGACGATCGCGCTGCTCCGCTCCCGGATCGAGGCGGACAACCCGCGAAATGATCCCATCGTCGAGGATCTCGATCGGAATTCGCGCGATTCGCGAGTTTCCGAGCATCACGCGGACCAAGGCAACATGGGCGATCGGTGCCCGCGAAACGAACAACCCCGCCCGATCGTTGGCATGTTCGGACTCTTTGTTGCCCTCGGGAAAATCGTCCGCGCCGGCATGCACCTGGAGTGCGGCCCCCTTTTGAGGTGT
>JAIOQJ010000514.1 GCA_021413475.1 Planctomycetota bacterium
GGGTCATGCCGATGCGATTCGGCAGATGCTGGAACGTTTTCAAGGCGATGTATTCGGCCTCTGCTTCAAGATGCTCAATCACCGCCAGGATGCCGAGGACGTGGTCCAGGAAGTGTTTGTCCGCGTCTTCCGCAGCCTGAACCGCTGGGATTCGTCGCGGCCCTTAAAGCCCTGGATCATGGGGATCACCGTGAATCGCTGCCGGACCTGGCTGGGCAAGCGAAGTAGACTGCCAGAACTCGTCGATTATCTGCAAGATACCCCCGGTCGAGAAGAGAAGAATGACGGATCGGAATTGCTTGCCGAGATCCGCGTCGCCCTTTCGCGATTACGGCCCGATTTTCAGGCGGTTTTCGTGATGTTCCACGAACAGGGGCAATCGTACGAAGAGATCGCCTTGGCCGTGGAGCGGCCGGTCGGTACGGTGAAGACCTGGTTGCACCGTGCCCGGCAAGAAGTTCTCGACCAGTTACGCCGTCGGGGGATGATGCCGGATTCGACCGGTATTCCCCTGGATCCTCCATCGGTCTGAGTACTGCCATGAATCCGCGTTCATTCGATACCGAACCTTCGCCGCTCGGCGGCTCGCCCGAATGCGAGCTAGCCCGTGCATCGCTGAATCAATGGCTCGATCACGAAATTTCGCTGGAGCCGGAAGCGATCCTACGGCATCGGGCGGCCTGTGCTTCGTGTCGGGCCGAGGAAACGACGGCCCATTTGATGGTGCAAACTCTTCAGAATTCACCCGCGGTCATGCCTTCGGCCGGCCTTGCGGATCGCATTCTGGCCGGCATGCAAGTCGATCGTGTTCGCCTGGTCCGCCCGCGCGTGCGTCGCTGGACGGCCGGTTTTGCGGTGGCGGCCTGCGTCGCTCTCGTCGGCCTGGGGATCTTACGCTGGACGTCTCCGCCCGAATCGGGGAAGATGGCCGCCGTTACGCCCAAACAGGAAATGGAAGAGGCCTCTATCGCGTTGGGTGAATCTCTCAATCAGGCCGAAGTTGCCGTCGCCGAACTGAAGCGAAAAACCACCGATGAGGGAATGAAAATCACGCTCCCGTCGTTCACGTTGCCGACGATCGATACGTCGACAGGACCGCTCGAACGTCTGGAGCCGGCGGTGGCCTCGATTAACGACGTGAAGCAAGGGGTGATCTTGAGCGTGTCGCCGATGACCAATTCCGCCAAACGTGCCGCCAACATGTTTCTGCGAGAACTGGGCCAAGATCTGGATCGCAAACCGACCATGAACTGACCGACTGAAAGGGCTCGAACGCGAGCGCCACCGCATGAAAAATCCGATGTACCCCTCTCCCCTGCCCCGTTTCTTCGTCTTCTCGACGCTCTTCTTTGGGATTGGTCTGGGCGCAAGCAGCGCTGTGGCGGCACCCCGCGATGAACTATTACGGTTAGTCCCCGAGTCGATGACCTTCTGTGTCGTCGTTGCCGATGTCCGTGAACGCTTCAAAGACATCAAGGACGAATCCTTCTTAAATTTGATCTCGCAAACGCCATTTATCAAGGTCCAACTCGATTCACCCGAAATCCAGAAACTTCGCCAGATTCAACAGAAGATTTCGAAAGAACTGAAGATCACGCCGGAGCAACTCCGGGACGAGATCCTGGGCGATGCCGTCGTGTTCGCCTACCGACACGCGCCGGGTGATCAACCCGATCGCGAACAGGGCCTTTTCCTGATCTGGGCGCGCGACAAGGTTCTTGCCGGGCAACTGGTCGATCGCATCAACGAAGCCCAGAAGAAATCGGGCGAATTAAAGGATCTCACCCCGCTGAAGCACGAGGAGCAGACCTACTTCAAGCGAACCAAGGTGAAAGCGGATCAGACCGAAGAAGAGTTCTATCTGGTTCGCGATCATTTGATCGCCTTCTCGCCGAAGGAAGCGGTTATCAAAGCTGTCATCGAGCGTTCCAAGCTGGCCGTCGCCGACGCGGACAAGTCGTTCTGGCCCGGCACGATGCAACGGCTAGGCCTCGGCAACGCCCTAGCGGCAATTCTGGTCAACCCGCGGGCGTTCGACGCGGAACTCGCCTCCTCCGAGAATTTGGCGAAGGACGAACCCAAGACGTTCCTCAAAGAGTTCCGCCGGTACTGGAAGGCCGTCGATGCACTCGGGGTTTATGCCGATATTCGCAAGGACTTGGAAATCGGCCTTGCCTTGCAAGTTCGCAAGGAAGAACTACCTGCCGCGGGGCAAAAACTCTTCGCGGAACTCGGCCAGCCATCGGCTGTCTGGAAAGTCATCCCGGAGGATGCCCTACTTGCGATCGCCTCGCGACTGAATGTCGCCGCCTTCGCTGAGGCCTATGCCGGCTTCTGCGCTCCGGAGAAAATTCAAGAGATCGAACGCTCGCTCGAGGCGGGCTTGCGGCCGTTCCTGCCGGAAAAGAAGAAACTAAACGTCATCGCGAATGGGATCGGGCCTGATTGGGGCTTCTGGGTTACGGCACCGTCGTCGACCGACAAAAAATGGGCACCGAATGCGATGCTCGCACTCCGACTTCAGAACACTCCCGAAGGCGAGGCCACGGAGACAACCGTCCGCAACGCCCTTCAATTCCTAGTGACGATCGGACAATTCTCGTCCAAGGATCCGCTTCGTGTTGAGACCGTTAAAGACGGCCAGATCGAAATCAAGTCGTTGGCCCACACAAAGTTCCCCAGTGACGTTCAACCGTCGTTTGCCGTGAAGGATGGCTTTCTACTCCTGACGAGTTCGCCTGCGGCCATTCGCGGTTTCAATGCCCCTCTCGCGAAGGCTGAACTTGAGGAAACCCCTCTCCTTCGCGTGTCGTTGTCAAGTTGGCGGAACTATTTGACCGGACAGCGAACGGAAATCGCGGGATTTCTTGCGCAGATGACCGGGGCCGATGATAAACGTATCGCAGAGCAGATCGGCGAAGTGGGAGGGAATCTGAAAGTCTTCGATCGACTTGAGATCGTCGCGCGGAGTAAGGCGGATCAGGCGACGATTATCGTGCGGTTGAAGACGGTGAGGCCTTA
>JAIOQJ010000515.1 GCA_021413475.1 Planctomycetota bacterium
TGAATGTCACGGCCGGGTTCTGGAGCGAAGAGCCTTTGCCGAGGACGATTAACTTCATGAATTGGTCGTACGGCATGTTGTTGTTGACGGCCGTGCGCAGCCAGAGAAAAAGCGTGGAGATTCCCTTGCGGCCCGCGGAATCGCCGCTGGTCGTATTCCCGGAGAGTTCGAGCCAGTAGGTGGCCCAAACGTCTCCGAGTTCTTCCTGGTCGAGGAGTTCGTCGATTTTGCGCTCACGTTTGTCGGAACGCGCATCAGCCAGAAATGCCCGAATATCGCTTGGCTTCGGTGGTAGGCCGGTGGTGTCGAGGGAGACCCGGCGCAGGAACTCCGCATCGCTCGCCAGATCGGATGGCAACACCTGGATGGCCTTCAGCTTGGCGTGAATGTACCGATCGACGAAATTGTTTTCCGGCAATTCGGTCCAACGGAAATTGGGATGGTGGTTGATGATGACGAAGCGGCTGAGGGCCATGTGCCCCAGGAATCGCACGAAGACAGCGGCTTCTCCTTCGCGCTTGCCGGTTGTTAAACCATCGGGGCCGACCTCGATGACGCCTTCGGAGGAGAGTTCGAACATTGCCAGGTTGGTGACGTCGCGAATCGTGCCGTCGGTGAAGTGAGCATTCACCATCAACTGCTGCCGCATGCCGGTGCGGGGCATCCGGCTCTGATCGGGGAACACTTCGATTTTCTTCACACTGACCGAATCGCCGGAAGATGCTTTGGCACCCTCGGCGATCCATTGTTTCAGAACGCGGTACGCATCCGAGTCTTTGTCGAAACGCTTGCCGCCGCGGTGCGGCTCCTGCTCGGTCGGTTTGAGCAAGAGAGAACTCGCTTCGGGATCCTTGCGGTCGATTCGCTTGCCAAGAGCGGCAAAGTCGGCATTCGGGTCATAGCCGCGCAGGCTCAACTTGAATCCGCCTTTACCTGAAGCGTGACCGTGACACGACCCCGCGTTGCAGCCCGCCCGGCCGAGGATCGCCATGACGTCGGTGCCGAAGCGAATCGTCGGCGGTTTCTCTTGATCGCCCACAGTCACCGGCACTTCCAAGGTGCGGCCGAAGCCGGTGATCCGCACTTTCGTGGCCCCGGCACTTCGCGGTCGAAGGATGCCCGACGGCTCGACACTCGCAATCTTTTCATCGAGCGTTTTGAACGTCACGTCGCGCGTGGCGTCGTGCAGATAGCCGTCCGCGGAATGAGCCGTCACGATCAGTTGCTGGCGGGCGCGTTGATCGGCCAAACGAATTTCGCTTGGCTCGACGGTGAGCCGTTGAACCAATTCCGGCCGAAACGGTTCGTCGGCTGCGTACACTGTTGGAGCGAAAATCGCGACGATTAAGGCCGTCTGGAAAAGTTTCATGGTTTGGCCTCTTTCATCGCGGGGCGTGTCGTCACGCAGGTAACTCTCTGTGCCCGCCAGTTCCACGGCAGGTTAGGCGTCTGCGGGTCGGAGAGATAAAGCCGGCGCTCGGCGACGCGCTGGAACTTCGAGCCATCGGGTCACTCCCGGCGGGACGTTTACGGCCTTGACGTGAATGACGCCCGCGTAGCCTTGCACGGGTCCCGCATAGTGGGGGTCGTCGGCCTTCACACGCCGCACCGATAATTTGAGCTTGGCTTCCTGGCCGGGTGTGAGATTCAGAGTGTCCGACCGATCCGCTCGATGCCAGCCGACGTTCTCTTCGTTAGTAGGCTGCTGTTTGCCGCCCATCCAAAGTAGAAAATCCGCACCGCCGCGTTCGACGGTCAGCCGATAACTGTACTCGGGGCCGCCGCGATTCATGGTGTCGCGCAGGGCGACGATCACTTCGCGAACCCCGGCCGGCACTTCGAGATCAATGGCCGGATCGGGCAGGCCGCGATAAACTTCATCGTCGTGCTTCGCCAGCAATTTTTTGCCGATCGGGTCGTAGATCATCAGGTAGCCGTCGAGCGTGGAGCCGAAATGATACGCTTCGGCCCGGACGCGGATCCGTTGGCCCGGTTCGACCGCGATGCGGTAGAGATCTTCCTCATCGGCCTTGGCGACACGGCCATTGACGGTGATCGGCCAGGCAAGTTTCTGCGGTTCGCTTCGCTTCTCATCTTCCAATATTTCCGGTAGATCGCCGGCCGCCAGCGACCAGGGGAGCGAACCAGGATGGTCCGGCAACGGCAATCGCCAGTGGTCGCTGTACGGATCGGCGGGGACCCTCGCGTTAATCACGCTCGCCTTGCCGTCGCGATTGGTGATGGTGAACGCAACGTTTTCGCCGCGACGACCGCCGAGAGGGAAGATCGAGCGTGCGTAATCGAAATCGCCGATCTTTGCCAAATAATGATTGTTCCAGCCGCTGCCGCCCGTCGAACGCATCTCCAGAATGTGATCGCCCTCTTTGGCGAACGTGTGATCGAGCCGTTCGTCGCGCTGAAGTGTCGGAGTGTCGTGCGCGTAGGTGATCGATCGGCCGAGGCCATCGCGCAGACAGAGGAGGGGATCTGGAGTGAGGCCGTTGCGCCAGGTCTCGGTCACCAGCGTCAGGCGTTGGCCCGATTGGACTCTGAAGCGAAAGGCGTCGATATCGCGTTCGAGCCGTTGACCAGCGATGACGCAGGGAATCGGAATCGGTTGGACCAGTTCGAGATCGAGTTTGCCCACCCGATAGCGGCCGTTCGGTTCCTTCACACGGACTACCGGCACGTCGACAAGATTAAGCAAACGCAGGTTGGTGATGCCGTCGGAAGTGCGAACGCGCACCGGATAGACGCCCAGGGGAACATCGGCCGCCGGCTTGATGTTGAACGTCGCCGCCTGATCGCTATTGCCGCCGCCGCGAATCTCGGCCTTGAAGGGCAAGATTAACTCGGCATCCTTGCCAAAGTCGAAGCCGTAGACGCGGAGTTCACTTTCCACGCCGCGTTGCAAAACGGGTGGAGTAAATTCGGTCAGCCGTGG
>JAIOQJ010000516.1 GCA_021413475.1 Planctomycetota bacterium
TGAGCAGTACAAGGGCATCTACGCGAAAGTGTACGACGGTGACGAGAACTGGCAGGCGCTGAAAGTCCCCGCCGGCGATCTCTTCGCCTGGAGCGATTCGTCCACCTACATCAAAAACCCGCCGTACTTCGACGGCATGACGCTGACGCCGCCGCCGGTGACAGACATCAAGGCCGGCCGCGTGCTCGCCCTGCTCGGCGACAGCATCACGACCGACCACATTTCGCCGGCGGGCTCGATTAAAAAGGATAGCCCGGCCGGGAAATACCTGATCGCCAACGGCGTCGAATTCAAGGATTTCAACCAGTACGGTGCCCGCCGCGGCAACCACGAAGTTATGATGCGCGGCACGTTTGCCAACGTCCGCCTGAAGAACCTGCTCGCTCCCGGCACCGAAGGCGGCGTCACCCGGCATCTGCCCGAAGGCACCGAGATGTCGATTTACGACGCCTCGATGCAGTATCAGAAGGAAGGCACGCCGCTGGTGGTCCTCGCCGGCAAGGACTACGGCTCGGGCTCCTCGCGCGACTGGGCCGCCAAGGGGACGAAGTTGCTGGGCATCCGTGCCGTCGTGGCCGAGAGCTACGAACGCATCCACCGCAGCAATCTCGTCGGCATGGGTGTACTCCCCCTGCAGTTCCAACTAGGCGAAACCGCGGCCTCGCTGGGCCTAACGGGCGAGGAAGTCTTCGAAATCGTCGGCATCGCCGACACGCTGAAGAAAGTCGGCTCCGGTAAAGTGACGGTCACCGTGAAAGCCGGGGAGAAGAGCTTTGAAGCTCTGCTGAGAATCGACACGCCGCAGGAGGTGCTCTACTACCAGCACGGCGGGATTCTGCCGTATGTGTTGCGGCAGTTGTTGGGTGGGAAGTAGACAACGCAAAACGGCGGCCGAAAGGCACCGCTACGGAGATTCAACCGTAGCGGTGCCTTTCGGCCGCCGTTTTTCCAACTTGCCAATTCGATGATAGGGTTGTGGCGAGAACGACGCTGCATTCCCCGTTCGTTGCATCATTTTCGGACCCCCCTGGTGCAATGCATGGGCCCGATTTTGCAACGCATTCCACGCGTTTTGCAACGAAAAAGTAGCGTTTTGAAACACATTCCACCCGTTTTGCAACGAAAAAGTAGCGTTTTGCAACGCATTCAGGCCGTTTTGCAATGAAAATGTAGCGCGTCGAGCAAATCTCCTTTCGCATTTCGAAACGACACAGCCAGCGATATCATTGCAGCAATCCACTCAGGAGGAAATCGCAATGGCTATTAAACTTTCTTTGTCGCCTGAACTCGAAATGCGTTTACACGCGGCGGCTTCCGATGAAGGGAAGTCCGCGGAGGAATATGCGCTCTGCAAAAACACAGTTATGGATTTCATGAAGACCCTCTATCTTTTCAAACCATCCAGGAACCGGCGTTGAGACCTAATATGGCAGTTCGCTTGCAGTTGATCGATAGTTGCCAACCGATCACTGCGAACCACCGAGAAGCTCTCTAATTTCGGCAAATCGAGCAAGAATTTGAAGCCGTCTTCTGTCGCTGCGAAATTGCGACCAAGCCTCAACTCCCTCAGATGGGCAAGACGGGCGATTGTTGCGAGGTCGGAATTGTCGAGATCTGGGGCATCCAATCCTAGAACTTCGAGAGATTTCATGCTGGACAAGCTGTCCAAAGTTCCATGGGCGCGAGCGATGGACAAGTTTAGTTTCCTAAGGTTGCGGAATGAATTCAGATGTTCCAAGCCGCCCTCGATTTCACCGTAGACCGATAATTCCAATAGGCCAGACAGTTCGGAAAGTGATTTCAGCCCTGGCCCGCGAATTTTCGATCCGCTCAATTTCAGAACACGAAGTTGCTTGGCACGGCTCAGGTAGTCCAAGTCTACATCCCGCACGGGCGCTGGCTCAAGACTGAGCGACTCCAACATCGGCATTCGGGAAACGGGAGCCAAGGTCGCCGAGATGAAACGGTTCCCGTTTAGATTGAGGTGCCGAAGTTTTGTCAAACTGATCAGAGACTCCATGCCTTCCGCGATGCGGTTATTGCTCAACTCGAGCTCTTCAAGATTAGTAAAATTGGCGATTTCGCGGAGGCCGCGCTCGTCAATGCCACACCATCGAATCGTCAACTTCCGCAATTGAAGTTTCGACCGAAACACAGACATCTCCTTGCCCGTGAAATTTGGACAACCATCAATGAGCAGCGAATTCAAGGAGCGACAATCAGCCAGGTTCTGAATCCCCTTGTCGGAAATTGGAATCGGAGAGGGTTTCCCGTTCTGTTCATCGATGAACCGGCCGATGGAAAGGTCGGTGTCTGGCGAATGACGTATCTCGACGTGTTGAAGTTGATGCAATTCGGACAAAAACGCCAAACCTTCGTCCCGAAGCCCGTCGGCGGAAAATCGAAGCGTCTTTAAATTCTTAAGTTTGGCAACGATCGGCATGCTAAGAGAACCCAAGGTTAGGTCGAGATCTTCCAATCGCGATAACTTTCCTATGAGGTCCGGAAGTCTGCTGATAACGATCTGTTGGCCAGCCAGGCCCTCGCTCGCCAAAATGAGATCCTTTACGGTCTCGGGGAGCACACTTATGGCCTCTTGCGAAAACAAGTAATGCGGATCGATTTCCTTGTTCGGGCGAAACATTGCCGCGATTGGATCAGAATTTATAGATGCGACTGCAAATCGCCCCACGAGAGTAAGTTTGCGAAGGTTCGGGGTGCGTGAAAAAATGAGCGCGTTGTAGACCGGCTGGACCGCCAACTCGAGTTCTTCCAACTGTGGGTACTCCACGACGGGAAGACGCAGGCTCAAATCATTAATTGGAAGGTATATCCCCTTTAGCAATGGAGACAAGGACGCTATTCGGCTCATTTCCGACGTACTAATTCGATCGGTAAAGGATGGATTGAAACGCAAATACAAAGATTCAACTTTGGGAAAACGCTTGGTGATTCGATTCGTGAAGTCGTACTTCAGAGGAAATTCAAAGGCCTTATTTATAACGAATGCCGATGAAGTAGCTTTGATAGTTTTCAGTTCTGGCAGGTGCGGAAGTTCGTTGCTTTCCAGTTCGTTGAACTGGATCTGGGTATTTTTGAAGTTGACGCATTCCAGAAATGGCATGTTGCCGAGGGCCGCGAAGTCACTTGCGCGTATGCTGTTTCCTGATAGATCGAGTGTCCGGAGGCTTTTCACTTTTGCGATTTGAATCAAATGACTTTCGGTGATTCCCACGCCGGAAAGGTGCAGTTCTGAAAGGTCGTTCAGTTGATCAATTTCGTCGAGGGCGTTTTCGGGAAACCGTTCGAATTGGGCCGGAATCGTCAACGACTGGATATTGCCGCTCGCTTCATCTCGCGTATACGTCGCGCCAAATTTCGCCACGCGAGCGACAAATTCTTCCTGCCTGATCGAAATGGTTGCGTTGGGCTGCTTCGGTTCGGGTGTTCTGTCCGCGCGTTGGCTCGGGCGCGAAAAGTACCGAACGCCGCCTGCAGTCACGACGAGCATTGCAAACAATAGCGTTACGACGCGACGAGAAACAATCAATCGGGTCATGAGGTTTCCTTATCTGCGGGCGAAAGGCAAAGCATTTCGCGCGAAACGCTTCATTCAGCGTCTCGGATTAAAAAGTGATAAGGGTCGCCCACGCAGCATCGGCGAATTCGTCATCTTGCCAACGGTGATTCATGAACCCTCTAAGGGACGCGGCAATCCACCAACCCGAGTCTACATCAAATTCGTCAGGCGGATCAGTGGCGTTGTACGTTACTTTTGAAACAAGTTCCGCGAGCGATAGGATGGAGGCGAACAACTCCTCCTCTGTGGATAGACCGCGCGTTCTTCTGCATTCATCTGAATGCAACGTTGATTTTCTAACCATCGAAAACACTCTATGCCCGCTTTCCCACAAGTCTTCTTGATTCGCCACAGTCATGACTAAATCGAATAGCGATGCTCTAACGCCACTGCGATTAAGCACCAATTGCAAAGCGTTCGACGCCCATCTCGGACGCACTCGGAGGGGCACGACTTCGTATATTAATTTTCCGGCTTCCAGCGCCTCTCCTCTGTTCCAAGATTGACGCGCCTTTTGCAATTCAACACGATTCATGGTTGATTGCATTTTAACCTCCAGTTAACAGTAGTCTCTCAAATCGCAGTAGTGCTAATCCGGAAAGAAGCGAATAAAAGGTGGCTTCGTGGCTCTACCTCGCGGGGTCGCCGGGTTCGTGCTCCAATCTCTGCCTGCTGTGCCTGCTCCATTTCCGATTTTCTTGAGATCTTCGATTATGTCGTCAATTTGTGGATGAGCCGCATCGATCCGAAAATCAATGTCGCTTCGCGTCGGAGGTTCGCCGTCCTTCTCCTTCTTGTCAACGGGAAAGTTGGTATAGATATTTCTACCCTCGCCTTCCGCTCGACTGCCAACAACATCGATCACCGTATTGTATTTTTTAGAAATTGCCTGGATTTCTAGGAATTCTTTAGCCGTAAGCGAGTTCGCCGGCAACGAGGGAGGCGCATGGTTGCGGAGCAACCTAGCGACCTGTTCACTTGTTCGACCGAGGGAACTGTTTTTCGCCAGTGCCTGCGGCAATTTGCCCGCCCGGAGCATAGCGGCGAGACTGGCAATGTCGGGTGACGTCGTGGTGTTGCGATCGTTTCCTATCTCGCGCAAATAGTCAGAAACGGTGCCGCGTTGTTGAGCCGAATGGAGTTTTTCGTATCTTTGGCTGAAACGACCGATCTCTTCTCTCAGAAGCATCGCATTTGCCTTCGGATGGAGAAACGTATAGCCAATTCCTTCCGCTTCAAGATGGTCCGCGATGCCGAGATTGTCAGCTTCACGCAGCGCCTTCAGGTCATCCGGCGGCAAGATGTTCCCCGCGGTTTCCCAATCCGCTGGCCGCATGGATGCCCAGCTGTGAATGGCGTCAAGATGGCCTTCACCGAAGAACAGAAACGGATACCGATTCCGCTGAATAGACGCGACGGCGGATCGCGCCATGGCTTTGTTGCGAGCCGAAATCGAATGATCTCGCAACTTAGTTTGGGCGAAATCCCTGTCCTTTGCATCCAGCGGCAGATTCAGTTTCGGTTCCAGGTCGAAAATAAACTTGTTACGCAAGCCGTAGAGTTTGGCGTCTTCATTCCCTCCGATGGAGGGTCGCGGCCGATGACTCCATGCGAACGCGATTTGACCGGGAATCAGGAACGTACTTAAGGAATCGATGATTTGTTCGTCAATCGGCTCGGGCACCTGATCGAGTAGTGGCTGGAGTTCAAGTTTTTGGTCCGAAGGCCAACCTTCAACGAGAAAGCTCGCTCTATTGTCGTTGTCAAGTTGCGGATTGTCGTGGAAGAGAAGTTCCAAACCTCGGTGAATGGAGATCTGCCGATCCAGCCGCGAATGCGGCTCAGCGATGGCGATCAGGTGTTTTGTGGCTTTTGGCCGCGAGCAAAACGTCGGTTCAAGCCACGCTTGGGCTTCGGTTGACAGCAAAATATGTTCGCCCGTTCCGATGGGCAAAATGCGGAAATCCGCAAGATAATATTCCAAACAAAGTACGCTTTCTCCGGGAGTCGTGGCGGTGAGGGACGACAGATCCGACTTTCGGTACAGATATGGACCCTCTCGAACGAACAAAGCGACGACTTGCTGAGCAATGTCCACGGAATTGACATCGCACGAAATCCTCGTGAGCAAAGGAGCCTGCGATCGGCTTCGCGATTCAACAATTGTGACATGGATTTTGAAGCCAGGTCGGAGGTCGTTCTTGGCCTTGTGAATCTCGACGATTACTGCTCGCGCCGGGCGAAACGCCTCTTCCAGGACCGCTGTGATATCCGCTTCGGCAACGACATCCACTCGTTCGCCACCCCGACCTCGCCCACCAATAGCAAACTCGTGAATTAAGTATCCATTGATGTTGTTGTTGCCAGTCTGGACTTCCAAGAACCTTTCGTGGATGTTCGTTACGACACAGGAGGTGCCGGCAGGTACGGGCTTGTCGCCATTCGCCAACGACGGGCCACAATAAAGCCGAAGTTCCGTTGGTCGAATCGTCGATACGACATCGCCAATGGCAATCACTGGAGTTTTGCGTTGCTCAATGTCGGCAAGCCGATCGGCCTCCGCAAAGGCCTTGGTTGCATCGGTGATTTTACCAAGTCGTTCGAAGCAATAGCCGCGTAAGGCTGCGGAACTGGCCGAAGTGCCCTGAAGTTCGCCGATCTCGCGAATCGCTTCCTCATACTCCAGGTTCCGCGCTAGTTGTACAGCATTCTGCAGTGTATGATTGCCAGATCGTGGCCGAACGTGTTTCGTTGCACCGGGTTCATGTTCAGCCACCTTTGAGAGTTGCGGAGAAATAGGGGCAACTTGGGATATGATGATTGTGGTTGCGAGAAGTAGAACTCCGGCAACGATCAACAATCTAAAAGGGAATTTCATTAATACCCTCATTGTCTTGGGTTGCTCTTCCAAGTACAGAATTCGGCCGTCCCAATTCTAACCGATGTCTGCCGGATCAAAAATGTCGCATGTAAGATTGTCAATGTATGCCGAACAGCGAACAGCGAACATCGGTTCAGGAGAAAGTGGTCGAGAAACTCGATCGAACGAGCTCGTGCTCGTTCACTGAGCAAGTTCACGCCCGCCTGCTCTCGATTCCTCCCTCCATCCACTATGTGCCGCTGCCAGACGCTTTCCTTTATCTAGCCCGAAACGACATTCGTGCGGGGAGAACGGATTCGTCAATCTGGAACGGAGGGCGGTGGCGTCGGATTGCACTTGGAGGCCGCCGATGTGCGTTGGCGAAACGGCACGATGCGGATGAAGAGATCGCACGCCTCATCATCGTGTGCTCAACCAAGCGGCTCCATGTTACGATAGCTCCAACGCCACTATCTCCAGCGGAGAGCTTCCATGACATTCGAAGGGATTGTGACCAATGGTATAATTGTGCTCGATGACGACGCGCGGCTTCCGGAGGGTACGCGGGTGGAAGTCGAGGTGAAGGAAAGTCCGGTCGAGGAGAAGCCGAGTTCGAGTTTGAATACTTTGTTGAAATTCGCGGGACTTGTCAAAGACCTGCAACCGGGCATGGCACTCAACCACGACCACTATCTGCATGGGGCTCCGAAGCGATGAGGAGCGTTTTCGCCAATTTGTTTTATTTCCTCGCGGCGGCCCACCATCAAGTCTTCACCTCAACAAATCGCCCGTATCACCGTCTTCTCCCTCTCCGGGCTAATCCCATTCACCAGATGCACCATCCAGCGCTTCTCATCGCCGTCGATGGACAGGGAGATTTGCGCATCGGTGGGATTGTGTTCGACGGGGGTTCGGAGAATAATGAAGTCCGGGCCGAGATGGGAGATTTTGAGAACGTCGCCGTTCACGGATAGGTGCATGCGCACGTCGGCGGAGTGGCCGTAGCTGGTTCCTCTGGGGGCATTCATGAGTGTCGTCCCTGAAACGGTGGAGCGTGCGGAAGAATACTGTCGCCGCAAAGGGTTGGTCCTCTCGAACCAACTCGGATTCGGTGTTCATGGTAGCGTGTTCGCGGCGGAAAACCAGACCGATGGCAGGCGAGCTGCTGTCAAGGCTCATGAACGTGAACGCTTCTATCGGCGCGAGCGAAACGTCTACTTGCGGTTGAAAGAAAACTCGGTTACTTACATCCGCGGCGCGGCCGTCCCTGAAATGATCGGCCACGACGACGAGTTATGGGTCATCGAAATGTTGATCGTGAGCCGGCCGTTCGTTCTTGATTTCGCCGGTGCCTATCTCGATCAGCCTCCCGATTTCTCCGAGGACGTTCTTCAAGATTGGCGCGTGGCGAAACTGGAGCAGTTTGGCCCGCGCTGGCCCGAGGTGCAGGCGATCCTTCGGGAACTCGAAAGTTATGAAATCTACATGGTCGATGTCAATCCCGGCAACGTGTCGTTCGGCGATTGATGCGTCACGCGTTGCTTCCATATTTATCCGTTTTCCATTCGCCTTCACCCAAATCGATAGTACGCTCCAAATTGGTTACGGTTGTTTACCCTGGGCGCGATGTCACAAAATGTAGCGCTTTGTATACAAATAAAAAAAATTGGCGGGCCGGTTTGAACACCCAAGCAAATGTCAGGTCGAAGTGAGAATGCCCAGCTGGTCGATTAAATGGGAAAAGGGCAGACCAAAAGGTCTGCCCTTACTTTCAAATCAGGTTTTCAACTCGCTCAGCGAACCGTGCCGTTATAGCTCGAAACGGGCTGGGGTTGAGCGGTGCGCGGGTCGACGTTCACGGGCTTGGCGCTTTGATTCACGCCTGAGGTCGAAAGCGGCTTCTGAATGCCGCCGGCGGGCACGACGCCATTCCCATTCTGAGTCTGGACGCCTTGGGCCTGTCGCACGTTGGGGTCGCCGGCGGGCAGGCCGCGATTCACAACGCTGTACTTGATTTGGTATTCGGTCTTGTCCGTCGTGGCGGTGACCGTGGTGTTCGTCGTCCGTTCGCCGATCGGCTTGCCGTTGCGATCGAGCGGACGGGTATCGGTGGTCTGATTGCTGCTGGTCTGCTGGCCGACGACGACTTCGCCTTCGCTGATGATATCCGATTCCATGAAGTACGGATTATGCTTTTCGCGGATCAGACGAATCGCGGCATCCCGGTTGGTTGACTGGAGAATGCTCGGGCCTGATGCGAATGCAACTACGCCGTTGGATGCATCCTTGTGAACGAAGCGAACGTCCGACGTGCAACCGACTAAACCTGTGAGAACGACGAGCATCAAGCTCGCTCCGGTGAGATTCCGAACCATGAGATTTTCCCCCTCTGTGTAAATTGATTCCCCCGAATCAGATGGGCGGAATAAAGGATGATCGTTCACGTGTCAACGTCATTTAGGGTGCCAATCTTGGTTCGTTTTGGTGTAGGACGGCCTGCCATGGACGTCTGCGGAAACTGGGATGGCCAAGGAGAGCTGTCATTTATACACAACTTTTACGATTTTTATGGGCTTTTGCCATTCGAGCGGCACGGGATTTGCGCCATTTGCTGATAACAGGTATGACCTGCCATTTCAGCATGGAGTGCCGCGATGTCGGAAGGAATCAGCGACGA
>JAIOQJ010000517.1:0-1994 GCA_021413475.1 Planctomycetota bacterium
CCCCAGCGCGACTACTACAGCCTGGCGGGCATTTTCTCGAGCACCGACTATCGCGAGGCACCACTGGTCCCGCAATCGGTCGTGGACGAATACCAGGCCGCTCAAGCGAAGATCAAGGAACAAAAGGAAGTCGTCCAGAAGTTCCTCGAAGGTGAAGCTCCCAAGTTGCAGGAGAAGTACGCTCAGCAGACCGCCAAAATCCTGACCGCCGTCTGGCAACTCCAGTATCCGCTGGTCGGACAAAAACCCAAACGAAGTGACCTCGCGAAGCAAGCCGAGATCCCTGACTGGATGCTGGAACGCTGGCAGAAGTTTTTGACTTCGACCGAAAACAACGCGGACCGCGTCCCGCCGTTGAACGATTGGTATGCCTTGGCCGCGCCTCCTGAAACCGAAACGGCCGCGATACCGGAAGCCGTGCGGAAAGTGGCGGACGCATTTCAGCAAGAGGTTGTCGCCGCCTTCGCCGCACGCGAAGAGGCTCGCAAACAACACGCCGAGAAAGTTGCCGCCGCACCCGAAGCCGAGCGCGAAAAGCTCGGCAAACCAGACTTCTCCGGTCCTCAGGCCGAGTTCCTCAAAACTCTATCGAAGAAGGACGATGGGCCGGCATTCATTCCGCGCGACAAGATCGATGAACTGTTAGCCGGAGATTCGGCGAAGCAATGCAACGACCTCAAGGCCGAGCTCAAGGCGCGGGAGCAGAAGTCTCCACCAATGTATGCCGTGGCCCACAGTTTGACCGAAGGCAAATCGGCCAACATGCGGATCTATCTGCGAGGCAACCACCAGAAGCCGGGTCCCGAAGCACCCCGGCACTTCCTGTCAGTCCTCAGCCCCGGCGAGCCCGCTCCGTTCGCGCAAGGCAGTGGTCGACTGGAACTGGCTCAAGCCATCGTGAATCCGGCGAATCCGCTGACGGCCCGAGTCATCGTCAATCGAGTCTGGCAGCAGCACTTTGGTCGCGGCATCGTCGGCACCCCCAGCAACTTCGGAAAGCTGGGTGAACCGCCGACTCACCCGGAATTACTCGACTATCTGGCTCACTGGTTCCAATCGAACGGCTGGTCGCTCAAGAAACTACATCGCGAAGTTCTCCTGTCGGCCACCTATCGACTCAGCAGCAGCCACGACGGACAAAATGCCGAGCTTGACGCTGACAATCGTTACCTGTGGCGGATGAATCGCCGTCGCCTGGACGTTGAAGCGTGGCGTGACGCGTTGCTGGCGGTGTCTGGAACGCTAGATCTAACCGTGGGTGGACCATCGAAGAACTTGGCATCATCCGACAATCGCCGCCGCACGATTTACGGTTCAGTCAGCCGCCACGACTTGAATCCCTTGTTGCGACTGTTCGATTTCCCCGATCCCAACATCACCAGCGAGAAACGGACTCAAACCACGGTACCGCTGCAGCAGTTGTTCGTCCTCAACAGTGAGTTCCTGGTTAAACAGGCTCAAGCTCTCACGCAGCGCCTGACGTCCGATCCACAAACTGCCGATGCCGACCGCATTCGCCAGGCGTATCTATTGCTCTACGGCCGTCCGGTATCCGAAGAAGAACTGCAACTGGGCTTGAGCTTCGTCACGGCACCACCAATGCCGGACGACACGAGCCAATTGGCGGCCTGGCCGCAATACATCCAAGTGTTATTAGGCTCTAATGAGTTTACGTATATCGATTGAATAGAGAAATTTGGCTCCCCTCGCCCACCGTACTCGGGGGGAGAGGGGCCGGGGGTGAGGGGGGCTGGGCGAGCCTTCGAGCTCCGCTCTCACAGGAGAACTGCCGTGATCAGGAATTGAGAGATTGCGACGAAACTCGCCAGACTGACATGCCCCTCACCCCCGGCCCCTCTCCCCGCCGTTTTCGTTTTACAGGGCCGGGGCGAGGGGAGACAAGATCCTCCGAAAATCGTTGTTTCTCTTGTCCATGTCGTGCTCTTTGACTTGTGTAGATACCAACGCTTCGTAAGGGGGGGGGGGGGGGGGGG
>JAIOQJ010000517.1:2024-7588 GCA_021413475.1 Planctomycetota bacterium
CCCCCCCCCCCCCCCCCCCCCCCCCCCCCCCCCCCCCCCCCCCCCCCCCCCCGCGCATGTCGCTTCGCTCTCTTGATTAGAAACACCGTATCAGAACCAACGACTACCGAGATCGCAATATGCATAGCAACCTCCCGTCCCTATCCCGCCGAGAAATGCTCCGCACCATGGGAGTCGGGTTCGGCTCGCTGGGCCTGGCTGCCATGCTGGCCGATGAAGCCGCAGCGGCTCCGGCCGGCGTCAGCGCTGGTGAGAATCCGCTTGCACCCAAGCCGACGCATTTCCCGGCAAAGGCCAAGCGGATCATCCACCTTTTCATGAACGGCGGCCCGTCGCAGGTCGACACGTTCGATCCGAAACCTGCTCTGGAACGGTTCGCCGGACAAGTCCCTCCCGAGTCTCTCTTCCCGCGCGGCCGTACCAAGGGCAAGTTGATGCCTTCGCCGTTCAAGTTCGCCAAGCACGGACAGAGCGGTATTGAAATCAGTGAGATTTATCCGCAGCTCGCCAAGTGCATCGATGACATCTGCGTCATCCGTTCGATGCACACGAATCTGCCCAATCACGAGCCCTCGTTTCTGATGATGAACTCGGGGGAAACTCAACCGACGCGACCGTCGATGGGTTCGTGGCTGTCGTACGGTCTGGGTTCGGAGAACCAGAATCTGCCCGGCTATGTCGTCTTGTGTCCGGGAACTCCGACCGTCGGCCCGCAACTCTGGAGCAACAGTTTCCTGCCCGGTATCTACCAGGGCACACATATCAATAATTCGAACATCGATCCCAAGACGATCATTCGGGACATCAACAACAAATACATGTCCGAGCCAGTTCAACGACGTCAGGTGGACTTGCTGCAGCAACTGAACCGCAAACATCTGGAAGCCCGAGGCGTGGACGCCCAACTCGAAGGCCGCATTGCGTCGCTGGAGATGGCCTTCCGCATGCAGTTCGAAGCGCAAGAGGCGTTCGATCTGGCAAAGGAGTCAGAGGCCACGCGTGAACTTTACGGTAAGGGGCAATTCGCCAATGGTTGCCTGTTGGCGCGGCGATTGGTCGAGCGTGGCGTGCGGATGGTCCAAGTCTATTTCGGTGGCGGTCAACCGTGGGACGATCACGGCGACATCATGAATCACAAGGAACACGCGGTGCAAAGTGATCAAGCCATCGCAGCGCTGTTGACTGATCTCAAGTCGCGCGGCTTGCTGCAAGACACACTGATCGTCTGGGGTGGCGAGTTCGGTCGCACGCCTTCTTCGGAGGGCTCGAAAGGCCGAGACCACAATAACCTCGGCTTTTCCATGTGGATGGCGGGCAAAAGCTAACCTACCGCTACAGCGGCCGAGATTTCCGCCTGACCGACGTGCATGGGCATGTGGCAGAAGGCTTGCTGGCGTAGGTCAACCTTTCCAGGCTGACGGGCAGTCCACGACGATTCCCCGCCACTGGGCTTGCCCCAGTGGGTCCACGGCTTCTGCACTACTCGTCGAATTCCAGGCGCGTCTTATCAGTTGTTGAAATGAATATAGAAACAAATGTGCCAGATGGGTGACGTCCAAATTCTGGTCCCCTTCTTCATGAGCGAAGATTAGCGTAGATCAGCGTTCCAAATCTCAAATCTCAAATTTGAAATTAAGAACACTGATCTACGCTAATACTCACTAATCTTTTAAATGCTAAGTCGGATATAAGGGCTTGTAGGTCGCACCGATTCGCGTTTATTAACTTGATTTATCTACACCGATTACCCAACCCACTCCGAGAGTCTCCATGTTCCGCTCGTGTTTCGCGCTCACATTGTTAATCTGCTTGTCGTTCATCTCTTATGCTCATTCCGCCGAACCTGACGCGCCTGCGTTCGATCCGAGTCGCTTCGAAGTCACCGTTCTTTCAACCGGCTTAAAGCAACCGATGGAACTCGCTGTCGCGCCCGATGGCGTTGTTTACTTCATCGAACTCGACGGCAAAGTGAAGGCCGTCAACCCGCAGACGAATGCCGTGACACTGGTTGGTGAACTCACCGTCACGACGGCTCAGGAGAATGGGTTGATCGGCCTGGCTCTCGATCCGAACTTTGCCGAGAACCACTGGATTTACTTCCAATACTCGCCGCCGGATTTCCCCGGCCAGCACATCAGCCGGTTTACCGTGAAGCATGGCAAGCTGGACCTCGCGTCAGAGAAGGTGTTGCTGAAATACGAAGAGCAGCGCAAGGAATGCTGCCATCATGCGGGATCGTTGCAGTTCGGGCCGCGCGGCGAATTGTTTATCGCGTGTGGCGACAACACTCATCCGCATGGCGATTCACAGGGCTACGCACCGCTCGACGAACGCCCCGACCGGGCCCCGTATGATGCCCAGAAATCGTCAGCAAATACCAATAGTTACAACGGCAAGATTCTGCGGATCAAGCCCATGACGGATGGGACCTACGAGATCCCCGAGGGCAACCTGTTCCCGCGTGACGGATCGAAGGGTCGGCCCGAGATCTACGTCATGGGCTGTCGTAATCCGTGGCGGATGTCGGTCGATTCCGCGACGGGGTATGTCTATTGGGGTGAAGTCGGCCCCGACGCCGGCGGGGATGGGCCTCGTGGTCCGCGCGGGTATGACGAAGTCAACCAGGCACGCCAGGCGGGCAACTTTGGATGGCCTTATTTCATTGCCAACAATCAGCCGTATGCCGCTGTCGACTTCGCGACCGGCACCGTCGGTGAGAAGTTTAATCCCAGTGCCCCCGTGAATCAGTCGCCGAACAACACCGGTGAAAAAGTCCTGCCGCCCGCTCAACCGGCCTGGATCTATTATCCCTACGGCAAGTCAGCCGAATTCCCCGAACTGGGCGAAGGCGGACGCACTGCATGTGCTGGGCCGGTCTATCACTACTCCAAAGACCTGAAGTCGGTGGTGAAGTTCCCCGTTGCATTCGACAATTCGCTGTTCATCTTTGAATGGAGTCGCCATTGGATCAAGGTCGTCCACCTCGACAATGATTCGAACATCAAACAGATCGAGCCCTTCCTGCCCACTCAGACTTTCAGTCGTCCGATCGACATGGAGTTCGGTCCCGAAGGTTCGTTGTATCTCATCGAATACGGTGAGACCTGGGGCGTAAATCCCAATTCGCGATTAATCCGTATCGATTACGTCACCGGCAACCGTGCCCCGATCGCTGTCGCCGCTGCTGAAAACAACATCGGCAAGCAACCGCTGGAAGTCGTGCTGTCGAGCAAGGGAAGTTTCGACAAGGATGCCGGTGATGAACTGAAATACGAATGGCGAATGATCCGCGCCACCGAACCCAACGCTGTCCCGAAGGTCGTCTCTCGCGAACCGCATCCCACGGTCAAGTTCGATCAACCCGGCGTCTTCAACGTCGAACTTGTGGTGACCGACGCACACGGTGCCAGCCGTGCGGCCTCAGTCCCGGTCCTCGTTGGGAATGCGCGTCCGATCATTCGCTTCGTCGAACCGCAAGTGGGTGACTTCTTCGATCCCGAGCAACCGATCCGCTTCAGCTTGTATGTCAAGGACGCCGAAGACGGCACGAGTGATTACGACGAAGCCGACGCTCAGAATCTGGAACCCATCGATCGCGATGCACCCGGCCGAGTCTCAGTGAACGCTGTGTTTTCGACCGGCCCCATTCCGTCCGTCAGCGGTGCCACAGACGATAGCGGCCACGAGTGGATGCGGCTGATGATACGGACCTACTGCTTCAACTGTCACGCCGTCGATCAGAAACGAGTCGGCCCGCCGCTGCTGGAGATCGCTACGAAGTACCGAGGCCAATCAGGCGCACTCGAAGCGTCGGTGCAACGAGTCCTGAAGGGCTCGACCGGTGTCTGGGGCAAGATCCCGATGATTCCCCACTCGCAACACACGCCCGAGCAAGTCCGGACGATGGTCGGCTGGGTTTATTCTCTGGAACCGGCCGGACTGGTACGCGTCTTCAATGGATTCGTGGGTGAAATCCCGGTGGCTAAAGACGAGGCCACGAAGCCAGGCCACTACACCTTGGATGCGAATTTCATCGACCGCGGAGCCG
Source organism: Planctomycetota bacterium (assembly GCA_021413475.1). Classification (GTDB taxonomy): domain Bacteria; phylum Planctomycetota; class Planctomycetia; order Gemmatales; family Gemmataceae; genus JAIOQJ01. The sequence goes on from JAIOQJ010000517.1 coordinate 6,073, forward strand.
GCGAAGTCCCCGCCCTGAGTGCTTCGGCGACTATTCATCTCCGCCAGCGCCTGGTCGAAGCCGAAACGGCCGACGACGTTCACGGCCCGATGATCTTGGGCGGCGCAACAGCCGGCGGCGGAAAATTCATCGGGGCCATCAATCACGACCACTACCTGCGTTTCAACGGCATATCGCTCGACCGTGTCAAGCGGCTCACCCTGCGAGTGGCCTCGGCCGGGGCCGGAGGCAAGATCGAAGTACATCTCGACCAGCCTGACGGACCGTTACTGGCGACGGCCGATGTCGAAGTGAACGGCGAGTGGGAAAAGTTCTACGAACGAACGGTAGACATCCCCGAAACCAAAGGCCGCCACGACCTCTACTTCCGCTTCGTCAACGAGAAGAATCAAGGCGGCCTGATGAACCTGGATTCAATCTATTTTCATCCGTAGCGGTGGGTTCCACCCACCGTACAAGAGATTCTGACAGAGTTCTCACGCAAATCCGCGAAGGCGCAAAGTGGCCGCCGGTTTTCCAACTTTGCGCCATCGCGCCTTTGCGTGAGGCCCTCCTCTGTTTGGACTCTTCGCCCTTTGGATTCTTGACGCACAAAATCCGTTGATCCGAACGGGCTGCGATTTCGTTCTCTCCCAGAACCATTCATCGCGAGCCAATTCTGGGGCATCCAACAGAGGACGGTCCCCGGGGTCGATCTTCGTGCGCGTCGACCAATGCCTGGTTTGTCGATTCCCATGGAGCCTCGTCATGTTCGACATTCTGCTGGAAGAACCCCGGGACACACCATGGAACAAATGGGCCTGCGGTATCGGCTTTCCAGTGCTACTGACGGTCTGGGCCGCGAGAGTGATGTACGTACTGCACTTTTCTCTCTACTTGCCAAGCGTGGGGCGTCGGAGTCTGGGAAGAGTAGGGCATCATATCGACCTGACAGGCACTGAAGCCTGGTGGCTCGCCCTGGCAATGTTCGGTGGCGCCGCCTTCGCACACTTTCATTTCTTCTGGACTAACCACTCTCAGCTGGTCCCGTACGCTGACCTCGGCAAGGTCGCGTCGATGATCACGGTGGTCGTGGGAATGGGAGTCGTCGTCTTCAATATGGCTCGGCCGTTTTAGATAAACCAATCACCACCGGAAACTGGGCTTCCGAGTTGAACTGATTGTAGACGTTGAGTCAGTGAGCAAATCATGATCGCGGAGCGATCTGCGACTTTGGATCGATGACTTCAGTTCTCACATACCGATTCGTCATCGGACACGTCGCCGTCCCACAAGTTATCGATCTCGTCAATCTGTTCGACCTTCTCGCCGGTCTTTACTTTTCCTGTCTTGGAAATCTTATATGTGAGGCCAAAGACGGGGGCGTTACCCGCGCGGTCACCTGTTTCCGTACGGTGGACCCCATTGTCCAGACCAGAAAACGGATTTTATTAGAGAGACTGGCAACGCCAGTTTCTCACCTTCGCGAGTGGGGCCGTCGGCGCAGCGCAGGCGAGCGCTAGCGAGACGCAGCGAA
>JAIOQJ010000518.1 GCA_021413475.1 Planctomycetota bacterium
GGTTGGTCGGGCACGAACGCCTCGCCCGCGCCGGTGACTAAGAAGGACGAGCCCGTCGAAACTTCCAAGGCACACCGGATACCGCTTTCCACGTTCGACATCAAAGATCATAACGAAGCTCCCGATCTCGCGGCAGATGCCCAGGGGCGCGTCTATCTCGCTTGGTCGTCGCAAACCGGTGCGGATGAGCGGGCTGTGTTTCTGAGCCGGACCGACGCGAACAGCGAGAAGTTCGGCGAGCCGACGACGGTCAGCCGTTCGGGCATCGTGAAGACCGTTTCGCAGATGAAGGGCAAGACTATCACGCGTGAATCCAAGATGCTCCCGCACCTGGCAATTCACAACGAGAACATCCACCTCAATTGGGTGGAAGCGTTGCCCGGCAATCAGAGCGTGCGGATGAAGGTGGCGACGTCAACGGACGCGGGAGACCATTTCGGCCCAGCCAAAGTCGTCTTCAACGGCGACAAGACGCGGCCGACGTTCACGGCCATGACGGTCGGCGCGGATGGCACCATCGCTTGCACTTGGCTCGACAATCGGGAGCGAGCGCAGCAGCCTGTCGTCGCCGTTCGAAATCCAGGCGACGCGGTGTTTGAACCGGCCCTCTCACTTCATCCGGGGCAAGATGGTCGCGGCACATGTCCGTGCTGTCCAACAGCGACGGCGCCGATGCCGACGGAGTGCTTCATATTGTCTGGGAAGAGAGCTTGGGGGCCGAGCCAAAGCATGAGGGCGGTGTCCATCAGCACGGTACGGTCCAAGTCGGCGGCAGCGGCGGGCGGGCGATCATGTACGCATGCATGCGGCATTGCTGCGGCAAATTGACCGCGCCCAAGGCCGTGTCCGCGAAACAGGGTGCGTTCCAAACTCGGCCCAGCATCGTCGGCACGCCGAACGGCGACATTTTTGTCGCGTGGAATGAACTCGATGAATCGGGCAAAGCGATCGTCGTTCAGAAACTAAGCGGTGGAGAGAAACCATGACGGATGGCCAGACCCGTGGGAAATCGAAGTTTCTGATCGCTTTGGTTGGCATCGCGATTTTGGTCGCAGGGATTGGGTGCAACGGATCGTCGAAGCCGACACCCACCGCGCCCGAAAAGAAGGTCGCCACCGGCCGCGGCCCGTTGATTTATCAGGCCACCTGCGCGGCCTGCCACGGTTCAGAAGGTGCTGGCGACGGCGTGACAGCGGCAACCCTGCGGCCCCCGCCGCGCGACTTCGCCGCCCGGCCGTGGCGCTTCGATGTCACGAAGGAATCGATCCGCCGTGTCATCGTTGAAGGCATTCCGGGCACCACGATGCCCGCGGTCGGCAAAGCCATCTCGCCAGCGGATCTTGATTCGCTGGTTGATCACGTTTATTATCTCTCCACATCGCGGCCGACCATCGAATATGTGCCGTCGCCCGATGAACTCTTGCTTCGCGAAGCCGGGTTCACCGACATGCGCGGCCTGGAAGCTCCACCATTAAACCTGACAGACGCCAAAGGCAACACGGTGAAATTGTCCGACCTGAAGGGGAAGCTGGTCATCATCAACTTCTGGGCGACCACATGTACGCACTGTCTGGCGGAGATGCCGAACTGGCGCAAGTTCCAAGATTCGATCGCGGGAAAGCCGATCGAGATCCTGCACATCTGCACCGATGCCGATACGCCCAAAGCTGCCCAGGAAGTTCTCGATGAAGGGAAGTCCGGAAATCGCGCTCTCGTGGACGGCAACGAAGTCAACATGGCCCGTTACGACGTGCAAATCCTCCCGACGATCTGGGTGATCGACCCCGCCGGCAAAGTGGTCGGCAAGACCCTCGCCGCCAAAGAGTGGCAATCGCCGTTGATGAAGAGGTTTGTCGAAAATTGGACGGTGAGAAAACCGTAGACTCGCGAGCTATTTCTACCTAGGACGGCCTTCCTTGGCCGTCCTTGATTAGGCGGGCCGGCCAAGGACGTCCTACGAAGAGGCCAGTCGCCGCCGCAAATCATAAAACACTTCGGATGCGTCGCTCGATTGTATCACTGATCGCCCGCCGTGAACTTCGCGATCTCATGCGGGATCGGCGGACGCTTTTCCTTATTCTTATTCTCCCCGCCGTCATCTATCCCGTTTTCGCACTGGTCGGCATTCTGTTCGCGATGTCGATGATCGAACAGAAGGTGGTCGTCGGCGTTGTCGGGATCGAACATCTCCCGGCACTCAAGAGCCATCCCGAGGCGATCCTGGGTGGTGGCTTGATTTTGGCCGAGTACGATCGCCGGCTCGATGATCCACCCCTCATTGATAATGGCCGTTTTCTGCCTCAATATCTGCAATCGGAAGTGGAATTCGGTGCCATGATCATCAAGGAGATCGCGGCGGCGGATACGAACAGTCTCGATTCTCGGGAAGTTGACGCCCTTCTGATTATCCCCGCTGATTTCAAAGAGAAACTGGAAAAGGGTGAGAAGCCGACCATCAAGATTCTCGGCCGCGACGGCGACGAGACCTCGAAAGTAGCCGTGCGCCGGTTGGGTACCATCATCGGCCGCTGGCAGCACCAGTACAAAGAAGTACGCTTCGCCCGCAAGGGCCTGCCGAACGACTTTGATACGACACTGGAAGTGGTTGATCCGCAAGAGTCGAAGCCCATCGTGGCCAAAACGGTCACGGAGTTGCGCGACTTGCTCGTGAAATTCTTCCCGTTCCTGCTGGTGATGTGGACGATGGCGGGGGCCTTGCACCCGGCGATCGACCTGACCGCCGGCGAGAAGGAGCGAGGCACGATGGAGACTCTGCTCATCAGCCCCGCCGAGCGCAGCGAAATCGTGGCCGGCAAATTCATCGCGGTCTGGGTGTTCAGCTACCTCTCGGCCCTGTGGAACGCGATCCTCATGGGCGGCGGCGCGGTGATTCTCGGTTTTTTCCTGCCGTTTCCCGTGATCTCCCTAGTGGGCCTCGGCTGGGCCGTCCTGTTCACGATCCCGCTGGCCGCCCTCTTCAGCGGCGTCGCCATCGCCCTGGGCGTCTTCGCCCGTAGCACCAAGGAAGGCCAATACTTCCTGATGCCGTTGTTTCTGATCACCATGCCGTTGACGCTCTGGAGCATGACCCCCGGTTTGAAGATCAGCCACTGGATTAGCTGGGTACCGCTAACTGGCCTGTCGATGCTCCTGCAACGCCTGATGTCCGTCGCCGCCGAACCGGTGCCGATCACTTTCTACCTCGGAGTTATTGGTTCACTTCTGATTTGCGTGTCGCTGAGCCTATGGTGGGCTTCGACCCAATTTAAGAGCGAGAGCGTCCTGTTCCGCGAAGCAGAACGGTTTAGTTTGGGCGGGTGGCTGCGGTCGATTTTTACGCGAAAGTGAAGGGTTTGCTCGTTCTTCGTAGGACGGCCTTCCAAGGCCGTCCATCAAAAACAAGGACGGCCTTGGAAGGCCGTCCTACGAAGAAAATGCCGATTCAAGAACTATAACGCGGCGGTTTCCTGCAATGTCTCGACCGGTTTATTGTTCAATCGACCGACGTTCCGTTCGATAAGCCGCCGGGCCGCGGCCAATGCTTCACCGTCTTTCAAATCCCACACGGCACCTGATTCCAGATGTCCCGCCGCCATCGTTAGATTCGCGATTGTTTGGCCCAATCGCCAATCGGGAAACAGCCTTCCGAGTTCGGCCAGTGCGGATAGCAATTCGTCGCGAGTTGAGTGAGTGTTCATAGCTTTCAACACGTTAATCCTGATGCGGGCACTATTTTCCTCAGACGGTGCCGTCCATGCTTCGCTAAATTCGACGACCCTCAATAGTAGTCCGCGAAACAAACGAACCACCACAATTGCTGCGATGATTCGTAGACAAAGTAAGCCCATGATAGGGTGGCCCCATTCGTAAGTGCAGACCACGAAGGGTTATCCATTCGAAAGGCACACAGATTTCCGTTCGGTTTGATCATCGCACACTTCAAAATGGCGCGCACGACCTCATACGCCTCTCTTTCATCGGATACGATCCGATCGGTGCAAGTTCCTTGCAACAAGCTGCCGATTAGTGATCCCTCAAACTCATACTTGTTCAATACCGCAAAATCGTTCGACGCTGAATGATTCAACGGGATCAATTTGGGCACCGCGTCACCAATCGGATTCGCTTGGAGCATTTCGGACAGTACGGTTTCGAAGCCATTGCCAAATTTGACGGGTTCAGCCGATCGGAAAAATACAGAATGAAACTCGCCAACAGCGAGCAACCGTCGACCTATTTCTTCCAGTGCGGGACAGGCAATCTCGACCCGATTGAACATCTTGTATCCTTCCCTTGTTCCAAACGGCGCGCAGGTCGCATTTAGCCGCAATCACTTCCCCGCCACCCGCTCCGCCTCGCGCATCACCCGCAACAGATTCCCCCCAAGCACCTTGAGAATCTCATCCTTCTTATACCCGCGATTCAGTAACTCCTGGGTGATCAGCGGAAACGTCGCGACGTCCTCAAGCTGGATGGGCACGGCGTTGATGCCGTCGAAATCGGAGCCTAGGCCGACGTGGTCGATGCCGGCGGTCTTGATGATGTGTACGATGTGATCGACGACGTGATGGATGTTGGCGCGCGGAAGTGGGTTTGCCTTGAGGTATCGCTCAAATGCTAGATCGATTTCCTTTTCGTCCTTCAGCTTCTTCAACAATTCTTGCTCGTACAGGTTGGCACGCTTGTTGGCCTCGGCGGCGTCGCGGATCAGGAAGCCCGGGTAGAAGTTGACCATGACCACGCCGCCGTTGGTTTTGACGAGTTTCAGCACGTCGTCGGGAACGTTGCGCGGATGATCGCAGAGGGCGAACGCGGAAGAGTGAGAGAAGATCACCGGGGCCTTGGTCACGCGTAGGGTGTGCCGCATGGTGTCGGCGGAGACGTGCGAGAGATCGACGAGCATGCCCAGGCGATTCATCTCGGCGACGACCTCTTCGCCGAATTTCGTCAGCCCTTTGTTCTTGGCTTTGCCGGCCGAGGAGTCGGCCCAATCGAGATCGGTGGTGTGCGTGAGCGTCATGTAACGAACACCGAGTTGGTAATATGTTCGCAATACGCCGAGCGAATTGTCGATACTATGGCCTCCCTCGACGCCGATCAGGCAAGCGATCTTTCCCGCCTTGCGGATCCGCAGAATGTCATCGACGGAGCCGGCGAACTCGAAATCCTTCGGGTAATCGCGGATGAAGCGGTGGATGACATCGATCTGCTCGAGCGTCTCCTTGATGGCATCCTTGTGCTCGACGGGCACATACGCCGCCCAAAACTGTGCCCCCATGCCGCCCTTTTTCAGACGAGGAATATCGGTGTG
>JAIOQJ010000519.1 GCA_021413475.1 Planctomycetota bacterium
CAGCGAAAGCACCACGGCGCAGGTGATCTCCACCCAGCGGTTGCGGTGATCCTTTTCGACGGCCGCGAGGATACGTTCCAAGACGGCGGCAGTTTCCTGGGGCGACAATTTTTTATGTGCGTGTTCTTCCGCGGTACTCATTGGCGAAACCTCTCGATTCGCGAGTGCGTTCTCATTGCTCCTGCTCGATAAACACTTCGAGCTTGCCTGCACGCACAGCCTTCATGAGAGTTTCGTGATCGCGTTCGCTTTGGTCGGCATAGGCAATTGAGAAGTCGGCAATGGCCTTGTCGAATTTGTCACCCTTGCCCAGGTAGCCGCTGATTTTAGCGGGTTCGCCGGAGCGAGCGTGCGCGTGGGCCAAGGTCCAACCGGTCAACTTGGCGTACTGGAGCATGACGCTCGGCGTGAAGATATCGATCATCGGTTTGATCTTCATGTCTTTGAGCTGACGGATGTAGAAATGTCGGCCCACTTCCCCTTCAGTCCAGCCGAGAAAAATGTCGCTGGCGGATTGCATCATCCGGTGGCCATGCACGATGCGCTCGCCGTGGCTGGCGTGCCGGCTTTTTCCGGCGTAGGCTTCGAGCACCGAGGGGCGTGCCTGTTTGAACTGGAGAAAAAGGGGATCGTGGTCACTTGCCATCAGGAGAAAGATGCCACAGTAAGTGCCAACGCTGCCGACTCCGACCACCTTGAGGGCCATGTCCTTGAGCTTGAAGCGGTCCAAAAGCAATCGCCGGTCTTCCTGAATGGTTTCACGATATCGTGCAAATGCCCTTTGGACATTAGCGGTATGCTCCTCATGACCCTTTTCGTGCCAATGAAAGATCGTGGGCGGATTCTCCTTGATCGTTGGGGTCAGGCCGGTGCTGGTTGCGAGTTCTGGAAAATCATGTTCCGCCACGCTGCGTGCACGGGCTTTCGCCAGGCGTTTTTGCATCCGCCTGCGGGCCTCCTCGTCTCCCATCGTCAGAACTACTTTCTCAACATCGATGGTCGCGTACCAAACGTCCATCACGCGCATGTCGCTGTATTCCGCCATGTGCTCGCGATAAGACCGAACGCAGGTCAGCACGGCATCGCGGGCGGTATCTTCGCTGAAGCCATTGTCACGGCACGCCAACACGAAACTGGCGGCAAGGCGTTTCACATCCCATTCCCACGGCGCGGGGAGGGTCTCGTCCAGATCGTTGATATCGAAGATCACCCGTCGTTCGGGGGTGGCATAAGAGCCAAAATTAGCCAGATGGCAATCGCCGCACGCCTGGACGCGGATCCCGGTGGCGGGGTGCCGGCCAAGTCGGCGGCCATGTTGAGTGCCGCGCCACGATAGAAGGTAAACGGCGATTGCAACATGCGGCCGTGACGAATCGGGATGAGCTGAGGCATGCGTCCCTTGTTGGATTCCATCATCAAGGCAAGAGGATCCGGCCGATTGGTAGGCGCTTGCCAGGCCGCGTGCGATTCACGCGGGCATTCATTGCGCAAGTTCTTGCCCATTGCATAGAGTTCATCCCGCGTCGGATGCTCCTGAAGCGAGGGGCTGGTCTCGATCGGTTCCTCGGGATCAGTTTTCTTGGACGTCTTTCGGATCTTCGCCATGGCAATGCCTCGTGTCTAGAGAGTTCGCGTTCATGGTTGTTTGAATTCGGTGAACACAGAAAAGTAGCCTGGTATCGGATCAGCGGAAGACCGCTACACCTGGGCCTTGAAGTAGGCCTCTTTGTCGCCATTTAGCATCGATTCGGGAGTCATGGTCGCGAACAAATGCATGGCGCGAGCGATGACGCCGGTCCATCCCGTCTGGTGGCTGGCACCAAGACCCGCACCGTTGTCGCCGTGGAAATATTCAAAAAACTGGAGGTAGTCGCGCCAGTGCGGATCCGTCTGGAACTTATGGGTTCCGCCGTAGACGGGCCGTCGGCCGTCTTTATCTTTGAGGAAAATGCTCGCAAGACGGCGCGAGATTTCCTCGGCGACCTGGTACAAATTCATCTTGCGGCCCGAGCCGGTGGGACATTCGATGATGAAGTCGTTGCCATAAAAGGAGTAGTATTGCAGGAGAGCCCGAATGAGCAGGGCGTTGACCGGCATCCAAATGGGGCCTCGCCAGTTCGAATTGCCACCGAACATTCCGGTGTCGGATTCGGCCGGCAGATAGGAGACACGGTATTCTTGTCCGCCCGCTTGCATGACGAACGGATGGGCTTCGTGAAAACGAGACAGCGAGCGGATGCCGCACTCGCTGAGGAATTCATTCTCGTCCAACATCTTGGTCAGCACCCGGCGGAGTTTGGGCTCGTCCAAGATCGAAGTCATCTTGCGGCCGTTTGCGCCTGTTTTGAAGGGATCATGAATCGCGGCACGAAGTTCGGGACGAGATTCAAGGAACCATTTCAGTCGCTCGCCAATCTCCGGTTGCTTCTTCAACAGGTCTCCATCAAAAGTCGTGGCGGCACACAGAGGCAATAGACCAACCATCGAACGCACTTTGAGGCGTTGGGCCTGACCGTTGGGCAATCGCAGCACATCGTAGAAGAAGCCGTCCTCCTCATCCCACATCCCGGTATCGCCACCCACGTGAGTCATCGACGAGGCAATCCACAAGAAGTGCTCGCAGAACTTGAGAGCCATGTCCAAGTAATCCGGGTCGGTCATCGAGAGTTCAATGGAACTCTCGAGCATATTCTGGCAGAAGAGCGCCATCCACGCCGTGCCGTCGGCCTGTTCGAGATATCCGCCGGTCGGCAGCGGTGCGCTGCGATCGAACACGCCGATATTGTCCAGGCCCAGGAATCCCCCTTCGAACACGTTGCGGCCGGAACGGTCCTTTCGATTGACCCACCAGGTAAAGTTGAGGAGCAATTTCTGAAAACTGGTTTTGAGCCAGTCCTTATCGCCTTCGCCCGTTTGGCCCTTTTCCAGGCGATAGGTAAAGATAGTGGACCATGCGTGCACCGGCGGATTGACATCGCCAAAGTTCCACTCATAAGCCGGCATCTGGCCGTTGGGGTGCATGTAGCGTTCGCGCAACATCAGCTTGAGTTGTTGCTTGCCGAAGTCAGGGTCCACGAGCGTCAGGGCGATCACATGAAAGGCGAGGTCCCATGCCGCGTACCAGGGATATTCCCACTTGTCCGGCATGGAGATGATGTCGCCGTTGTACATGTGGTGCCAGCCGTCGTTGCGCGGGCCGATCTTGCGGTCGGCCTTGAACGGATCGGAACCGCGCTCTTCGAGCCACTTGTCCACATCGTAGTGATAGTACTGTTTGCTCCATAGCATTCCCGCCAGCGCCTGCCGCATGACATTCTTCTGATCGGCATTCAAGGAACTGGGAATGACGTCCGCATAAAATTCGTTTGCTTCCTTGACCCGAGACTCCAACACTTTTGAGAAATTGGTACCGAACGAATTGGCCGTGTCCGGGGCTTTCTCCGAAAGGCGGAGTCGAACAGTCTTCGATTGCCCGGCCGGCACGGTCAGTCGACAAAGTGCGGCGACCTTGGTCCCCTTTTGCTCCGGATTCACGGCGTCCCGCTGGCCGTGGACGATGTAATTATCGATGCTGTCCTTGACGTAAGGACTGCGATTGGGGACGCCGAAAATTCGCTGCGTGTTGGTTTCGTTCTCGGTGAACAAGAAAGACACATCGCCTTCACAGGAAAGGTACCGGACGCCAAGTTTAGGATCGACCACTTTAACGGCGTTGCCAACTTTTTGCAAACTCGGCCGCTCGGTGGCGATTTGCCACGACCACTCGTTGCGAAACCAGAGCGTTGGCAGTACATGCAATTCGGCTGATTCCGGTCCACGATTGTGGGCCGTGATTTGAATCAGCATGTCCTCGGGGGATTCCTTGGCATACTCGACGAACACGTCCCAGTAGCGATTCTGATCGAACACGCCTGTATCGAGCAGTTCATACTCGAACTCGTTGCGGCTTCGATTGCGGCTAGTTTGGACCAGTTTGCCGTATGGAAATTCGGCTTGCGGATACTTGTAGAGGTACTTCATGTACGAATGGGTCGGCGTGCTGTCGAGGTAGAAGTAATACTCCTTGACGTCCTCGCCGTGATTGCTCTCGCTGTTGACGAGCCCGAACAGGCGTTCCTTGATAATCGGATCTTTGCCGTTCCAAAGTGCTAGCGCGAAGCAAAGACGCTGGTGATCGTCCGAAATGCCGGCCAGCCCGTCCTCACCCCAGCGATAGGCACGCGAGCGGGCGTGATCGTGTGTGAAGTAAGCCCAGGCATCGCCGCCTTCACTATAGTCCTCACGGACAGTTCCCCACTGGCGCTCGCTGAGGTACGGACCCCATTTTTTCCAGGGGATCTTCTTTTCCAATGACTCGTCGAGTCGGGCCTGTTCCGCGGACATGAATTACCTTACTTTCACGGAAACGGTAGGCCGAGCATGTACTTATAGTGCCCAGGGACGGGCTCGAGCTCGGTCTCCTCGGTCGGGTAAAACGGCTGGCGTTGCTCCCAGGGGTGTTCTTTACTCGGCAGGATCCAGAACTTTCCCTCTGGATCCATCACAACCCATTGTTGACTGGATCGGGCGACGAACAGGGTTACGCTGTGCTTCCTTAAAACGACCATCTGTGGCTCCTCCATAATAAATCAACAGCCCATTCTAGGGCGTTATTCTACCGTATTGGAAGCAATTGTTTCATCTCAATTTCGCCCTCGATTCCGCCTTTTCTCAATTCGCTCGCCTGAAACTGCAGATGATTGACCTCGTTCTGGCAAACATGATGCCAATAGAAGAAAATTTCGTTTCAACCAATCGGTTCGGTGCAAATTCATATGAAAATCAAGCTGGCCTAAAGGCTAACAATGCGGATACCGCACACCCTAGCCCACACATGGTCGAAACCGCACACGCTTGGTGATTTTTCGTTCATAATCGCCAGCATCACGCGCCGCGTGATTTGGCGATGGATTTGATCATCCTGAACAGTAAGCTATTGCTCAGCAAACCTGAAGCGCCCATCGGGAAATTGCGTGCGAGAAACTCAACCGCCGGTGGCGCATCCGGCAAAATTGGAAGCAAAAAGTGAAATTTCATTCGTGGCTCGCGTTGACTCTTGCTTTGGCGATGACGGGTCAAGCATCCGCCGACTATCCCGGCTGGAAGCACTCTGGCTCGATATTCATCCTGACCACACCCGAGGGGGCCGATCTGCCGGCTTCAGCTTCTGTCGAAGGCTTTGGAAATGCACGGCAGGAGATCAAGCTGCATTGGGGCAAAGCGGATGCGATGAGCGAATCGGATGGTAAAGCCGTATTCAACGAGTCGAACGGCTACGTCAGCGTCTGGCACATGAACGGGCCTGTGAAGGATGAGACAGGCAAACTCGAATCGAAGGACGTCGGCACGGCAACCGCTGCAGGGATGATCGGTGCGGCCCGTCATTTCCCCGGCAAAGCGGGAATATTCTGTGGCGACAAGATCTCTGATTATCCTTCCGGCGCCGGCACACACAGCACCCAGGCCTGGTTCCGTGCCGAGAAGCCAAACGCGACGATCATCGGATGGGGCAACGAGGGGGGCGGTCGCGGAAGTAAAGTTCGCATGCTCTTTCGCAGCCCGCCGCACGTCAGAATCGACAGCGACTTCTCGGACGTGAAGAGCGATAGCCTGCTGCCCATGTCGGAGTGGATTCAAGTCGTTCACACCTACACCAAAGGCGAAGGCAAGATTTACATCAATGGCAAACTCGACGGTTCCGCGGCACCACTTCTCAACATCAGGACCCCAGCGCGACTCTGGATCGGCGGCTGGTACAACAATTACGATTTCGTCGGCGACATCGATGAAGTGCGGATTTCAAAAGTGGCCCGCTCCGCCGATTGGGTGAAGCTGGAGTACGAGAACCAGAAACCGTTGCAGAAGCTGACAGGGGCCATCGTCCAATCGGGCGAAGCTTTCGCGGTCACTCCGGAGAAGGCGAATGTGTTGGAGGGGCAAAGTGTCACCTTCAAGGCTCAGGCAGGCGGAGCGCAGAAGACATATTGGATCCTCAAACGTGATGGCCGCGAAAGCATCGTCGCCACGGATCGATTGGCGTTCACGTTCGACGCGGGCCGAGTGACGGGCGATCAATCGGCCACTCTGCAATTCAAGGCGATCTATGCAAATGAAGTGAAGACTCGCGACATTCCGATCGCGATCACGGACGCAATTCCAGAGCCGGTTTTCACACTGCAAGCGCCAAGCAAGTGGGATGGCCGCAGCCCGATCGACGTGGTGCCGATGATCACCAATCTGAAGGAGATGCAAGCTAAAGGCGCGGGACAATTGAATTTCTCGTGGAGCATTTCCGAGATCGCCGTGATTAAGGAAGCCGCACCGGGGAAACTAACCCTCAAACGTGCGCAAAATAGCGGCAAGATGATCGTGACGGCGACAGTTCACAACGGCGGCAAGCCGACCATTCAGACCGCTGAAATTCAAGTGGCCGAACCGGCTCGCGACGCCTGGATCGCTCGGACACCCGCCAAAGACGAGAAGCCGGTGGAGAATCAATTCTACGCGCGCGACGATAAGAACCAGGGCACAATCATCTACAACGGGACATTGGCCCAGGCGGCGGACTCAATTTTCTTGAAGGTCTATGCCGACGATCAGCTTCTCACCACCGAGATCGCCAAGCCGGCTAAGGAAAACTCCTATGCCTTTGCCGTGAAGATCAAACCAGGCCTCATCAAATACAAGGTCGAACTTGGAACCAAGTCTGGCGACCGTGAGACGGTGCTGAACACCGTCGGCAACCTGGTCTGCGGTGATGCCTTTATCATCAACGGGCAATCCAACGCGGTGGCGACCGATTTTGGCAAGGAGGATCCGGCTTTTCGAAGCGAATGGATCCGCACCTTCGGCAGCATGTCGGGAAGTCCGAAAGGCGTCGCACTTTGGGGCAACGCGGTCCATCGCAGCCGCGATGCCGAGAAGCTTCAGATCGGCTATTGGGGCATGGAACTCGGTCGGCGTCTGGTCGAGAACAACAAGATTCCCGTCTTCCTCATCAATGGAGCGGTGGGAGGCACGCGGATCGACCAGCATCAGCGAAACTTGGAAGACCCCGAGGATATGACGACCATCTACGGACGGCTTCTCTGGCGCGTTCGCCAAGCAAGACTGACGCACGGTATTCGCGGCATCCTCTGGCATCAGGGCGAGAACGATCAGGGTGCCGACGGTCCAACGGGTGGTTTCGGCTGGGAGACCTACCGCCAATACTTCATCGAACTAGCGGCATCGTGGAAACAGGACTATCCCAACGTCCAACACTACTATGTATTCCAAATCTGGCCCAAGTCGTGCGCGATGGGCATCAATGGCTCGGACAACCGTCTGCGTGAGGTACAACGTACTCTGCCGACTGCCTTCTCCAATTTGAGCATCATGTCCACGCTCGGGATCGACCCGCCCGGCGGTTGCCATTTCCCCGCCGCGGGTTACGCGGAGTTCGCCCGCTTCATTTGCCCGCTTATCGAGCGCGATCATTACGGCAAGACTTTTACCGGGTCGATTACGCCGCCGAATCTTAAGCGTGCCTACTTCGCCGGCGACAAGAATGAAGAACTCGTGCTGGAGTTCGACCAGCCCGTGAAATGGGACAATTCCCTCGCGAATCAGTTCTACCTTGATGGCGCGAAGGGCAAGGTCGCTTCGGGTAGCGTGGCCGGAAGCATCATCACACTCAAACTCGCCCTCGCCCCCCCTTCCCTCGCGAAGACAATCACCTATCTCGATAGCAAGGAGTGGAGCCAGAAAACCTTGCTGCGCGGCGAGAACGGCATCGCGGCACTGACTTTCTGCGAAGTGCCGATCTTGAAACAGAAGCCATGAGCATTCAGAAAATGAAAATCGTTCGTATCCTCGCTTATCGAGTTGACCTGCCGTTGCACGAAACCACCTACAAGTGGTCGGGTGGGAAGTCGGTCACGGTCTTCGACAGCACCATTGTCCGCGTCGAGACCGATACCGGGTTGGTTGGTCATGGTGAAGTATGCCCGCTCGGGCCGTTCTATCTGCCAGCCTATGCGGAAGGCGTGCGGGCCGGGTTGCGCGAACTTGGGCCGCATATACTCGGTGCCGATCCACGCGAACTTGGCAAGCTCAACCGCATCATGGATGCGGCCCTCAAGGGTCATCCTTATGTGAAAAGCGGCATCGATATCGCCTGCTGGGATATCCTCGGCCAGGCCGCGGGGATGCCGGTGTGCGAATTACTCGGCGGCCGTTACGGCGAGGACTTTCATCTCTATCGGGCGATCTCGCAGGAATCGCCGGCAGAGATGGCGAATCGTGTGGCGGCCTACCGTGCCGAAGGTTATCGGCGTTTTCAACTCAAAGTCGGCGGCGATCCCGATGTGGACATCGCCCGCATTCAAGCCGTGGCCGCTAAACTCCTGCCCGGCGACCGGCTGATTGCCGACGCCAACACAGGTTGGACTCAACACGAAGCGATGCGGGTCGTCCGCGGCGTGCGCGATGTCGATGTCTACATCGAACAACCGTGTCTGACCTACGAGGAATGCCTGAGTGTGCGCCGGCATACTGATCACCCGTTCGTGCTGGACGAGAACATCGATGGCCTCGATGTCTTGTTGCGTGCCAAGGCCGATCTGGCGATGGACGTGGTGAATCTGAAAATCAGTAAACTCGGCGGGCTGACGAAAATCAAACAGGCCCGCGACCTTTGTGTGAGCATGGGCATCGCCATGACGCTCGAAGATAGCTGGGGCGGCGACATCGCCACGGCCGCCATCGCTCACCTCGCCCACAGCACGCCGACCGAGTTCCTGTTTACGAGCACCGACTTCAATAGTTATGTCACGGTCTCGACGGCCGACGGCGCGCCGCAACGGATCAACGGCCGAATGGCGGCGTCGAAGAAGCCGGGCTTGGGGATTGCTCCCAAAATGGATGTCCTTGGGAAGCCGGTAGTAGTGGTTGAAAAAAGCTAAAACGATTGGACCACAGCGCGGGCAACCCGCAACCCAAGAATTCTTCACCACAGAGGCACAGAGAACACAGAGAAAACCAGTTTAGCCGCGAGTCGGAGGCTTCCGGAGACTCGCGCAACGACTCGGCCAATCCGATAAGAAAATTGTGTTACGAAGGCATGAAACTCGGAATGAGTAGTACAGATACACAGAGGCACAGACAAGAAGAGAATAAGCACCTTTTCGAGCCAAGAGTACGCGCGGCGGCGGTCATCGAGTTTTGGTCTTGGTTTTCTCTGTGGTCTCTGTGGTTCAACCGTTTTCGGTTTCGGTTTCAGCATCTTCGCGGTGCGATCTTCTAAGACCCTATCCTCAAAGGATGTTTTTTATGTTTTTCCTCCGGTTGCTCGCGTTGGCGTCCCTGTTCGTTATTGTTGGTCCGGCGCGGGCGGAGGACAAGGAGCCCGAGAAGCCCAAGTCACACACTGATCGAAAACTCGAAGGATGGACCATCCGCGTGGACGATCGGCTCCTGAAGGCTCCCGATGCGGACCTGGGAACCCGAGCGTTGCGCTTTCTCGAAGGCAAATTGAGTGACATCAAAGTGGTGGTACCCGCGGAAAAACTCAAAAAGCTGCAGACGGTGGTGATTGTTCTCGATCTCTCGCACGGCAAACTCAGATCGATGCAGTACCACCCGAGTGCCGGCTGGCTGAAGGCGAACGGCTATGCGACGGATCTCGAAAAGTGCGTTCATATTCCCCGGGCAGCAGACCTGCCGACCAAGCGAAACATCAACGAGCAACCGTGGGTGATCCTTCACGAACTGTCACACGCCTACCACGATCAGGTACTTGGCTTCGACGAACCGCGGATCAAGGAACTCTACGAAAAGTACAAGAAGAGCGGTCGCGGCGACATGACGCTACTCTTCAACGGCAAGAGGGTCAAGCATTACGCCCTGACGACACCCATGGAATTCTTCGCTGAAATGTCGGAGGCATATTTCGGCGTGAACGATTTCTTTCCGTTCAATCGGGCGGAACTCAAAGAATCCGAGCCGGACATTTTTGAATTACTCAAACACATCTGGGAGACGCCGGCGGCCAAAACAAAGTGACTTCTTCGAGTGTTAAAGACGGTGTTGGCACCATGAAAAGTCCAACACCGCCTTTTGAAAAGAGTCAAGCTCACGCACTCAGTGCATCCACCAGTGCCTTCAACGTTTTCATCCCGCCTACCTCGATGGCGAGGTCCTTCACTTTGATAATGGTGCGCACGGCATCGCCGCTTCCCGAAGGGGTTGAGACTTTCACGATCGTGCTATCGACGTCCCGACGCCGCGGCTTTTCACCCTTGATTTTACCTTTGACCATGTAAACAAGGTTCTCACTCGTCTTGATCCCCTTCTCCGCCAAAATCTTCACGACTTCCTTGACCTTGAGTTCCGGATTCTGCATGTACACATCACGAATGGCGGCAGATTTATTGATCCCGCCCTTTTTTCTCTTTGCCACGAATTGATTCTCCAAGTTGATGTAAATAATGGCGTGATGCTATGGTATGGATTAGAAACATAATGGAGACTCGGTCACGTAACTTGTATGGAAAATTTTGGCGAACTTGTAAAAGGGTTTCAGCCAATCGAGCACGGCAAATTTGTTAAAAACCTTGTAACAAAAACGTAGAGTAATTCGGGACACGCCGCTCAGTAACCGCATTCCGAGCATTATGAGGAATCCGATGACTCTCCATTTCACCAAATCGCTATCCTGTTTTTTCGTGGGAGTGATCTGGTTTGCGGGACTATCCGCCGGCGCCGACGATTTCCGCGTTTTTCCCGAACCGCCGGCACGAACCGCTTCGCCGTTCTACCAGCATCTCCTCAGCCAGGCCGAGACCGCCATCGATCGCCGCACCCAGGCGTGGAATCAGGTCCAGACGCCCGAGCAAGTCCGTGCCTGGCAGAAAGAACGGCGCGAGATCTTCCTCCGGCAAATCGGTCCCTTTCCCGAGCGGACACCGCTCAACGCCAGGGTGACGGGCACGCTCAAGGGCGACGGCTACCGTGTCGAAAAGGTGATGTATGAAAGCCGGCCCAACCACCACGTTACCGCCCTGCTTTATCTGCCGGAAGGCAAGCAAGTCTACCCGGCGGTTTTGGTCCCCTGCGGCCACAGCCACGATGGGAAAGCCGGCGAATCGTATCAGCGGGTTTGCATCCTCCTTGCCAAAAACGGGATGGCCGCGTTGTGTTAC
Organism: Planctomycetota bacterium; assembly: GCA_021413475.1. Taxonomy (GTDB): domain Bacteria; phylum Planctomycetota; class Planctomycetia; order Gemmatales; family Gemmataceae; genus JAIOQJ01. Next base: position 11,223 of record JAIOQJ010000519.1, read on the forward strand.
GATCCGATTGGCCAAGGCGAACGCTACCAGTGTTTCGGGCCAAATGGCAGGCCGCTGGTCTCGGACTACAAAGGCCAGCCTGGCAGAGCCAGATACCTTGGAGAGATTCCGGGCCAACCCGTGTGCGACTGTGTCGAGGAACACACCCTCATCGGTCTCAGCTCGATCTTGCTTGGGACCAACACCGCCAACTATCGCATCTGGGATGGCATGCGGAGTATCGACTATCTGGTCAGCCGCCCGGAGATCGACGCCAAGCGGATCGGCTGCACCGGCAACTCCGGCGGCGGCACGTTGACGGCTTACCTGATGGCTCTTGATGACCGGATCGCCTGTGCCGCCCCTGTCTGTTATCTGACCTCGTTCCGACGCTTGCTGCAAACTTCCGGACCGCAGGACGCGGAGCAGAACATCTTCGGCCAGCTAGCCCTCGGCCTCGATGAGGCGGATTTCATTCACATGCGGGCCCCGAAACCGACGGCCCTGATGGCCGGCACGCGCGATGCGACGTTCGACATCACCGGCACCTGGGACGTTTTTCGTGAGGCCAAGCGCTTTTACGCCCGGCTCGATCATCCCGAGCGCATCGAATTGGTGGAGTCCGACGCCCCGCACGGCTTCACGGTGCAGCTTCGCGTCGGCGCGGTTCGCTGGATGCGCCGCTGGTTGCTCGGGAAGGACGACGCCATCACCGAACCGGAACTCGAAGTCCGTCGCCCGGCCGATCTCTGGTGTACTCCCAAGGGGCAGGTGATGTTCCTTTCCGGGGAGCGTTCGGTCTTCGACATGCATCAGGAGCGTGAGAAGGCATTGGCGAAACAGCGGGCCACCTATTGGAAGGAGACGCCGCGACCGCAGGCCCTCGCCAGAATTCGAGAGATTGCCGGCATCCGGCCGTTGGAGAAACTCCCAGCCGCTTCACATCGGCTGATCGAGAGGATCAAGCGCGACGGCTACGTCATCGACAAGTTAGCCTTGAAAGTGGAAGCCGACTACGAACTGCCCGCCCTGGCGTTCGTCCCCGCTCAACCGAACGGCGACGCCTATCTTTACCTTCATGGCGACGGCAAACAAGTAGACGCCGGGCCGGATGGCCCCATCATGAAGCTCGTGCGGCAGGGGCATCTTGTCCTGGCCGTCGATCTGCGCGGCCTCGGCGAGAACCAGCGTCGCCATCCGCGCGACTGGGGCCGAGCGTTGTTCGGGCCCAACACTCAAGAATTCTTCGTCGCCTACCTGTTGGGAAGATCATTGGTCGGCATCTGGACTGAAGACACACTGATTTGCAGCCGTTTCCTGGCCGGCTACCGGACCAAAGAGACTCGCAAGGTCCACTTGATCGGCGTCGAATCGGCGGGAATCCCATCCCTGCACGCCGCCACCCTCGAACCCAATCAATTCGCCTCGCTAACCCTCCGCCGCACGCTGGTATCGTGGGCGTCCATCGTGGAAACCCCCATGGCCGGCAACCAGCTTCCCGTGGCGGTGCATGGTGCTTTGCTGACTTACGATCTTCCGGATTTGGTGAGGGAGATTGAAGGTAATCGGATTATGGTGGAGGAACCGCGGAACGCGGCGGGGAAGGGGGGAGGTAGCAGGTAGGCGAGCTCTGTTCTGCTACGGTTTTGCTTGGCTATCATCGCGAGCAGTGCGTAAAATCGCTTCCAACTCCAGCGCCCCAAAAACTTGCAATGGACGAGACTGACATATGTCGCTCCAGATCACTTGTCGGAATCCCGCGTGTGGTGCCGCGCTCAAGTTGAACGACTCGCTCGCTGGCAAGAAAGTCCGTTGCCCGAAGTGCGCTAAAATCTTCGAGGCAGAGGCCCCTGCCACTTTGGATCTTCCGCGCGAAAACGAGACGCTTCCGCTGCCATCTACTCCCAGGCAATCGATCGTCGGGAGCGCAACGCCGCTACATGTATCGAACAGTAATACGCTCATCGACGACCGTCCGCTCATGGCGCAGGGCGTGCCCGTTATTGAGCGAATTGGCCGTTTTCAGATCCGCACCAAGCTCGGCGAAGGGGCCTTCGGTGAAGTTTTTCGTGCCTACGATCCGCAACTTGACCGCGAAGTAGCCCTGAAGGTTGCCAAGCCCGGCACGCTGACCACCCCTGATCGCATCGAGCGATTTCTTCGCGAAGCGAAGTCGGCCGCTAATTTGCGGCATCCGAACATCGTGCCGCTCTTCGATACCGGTCGTGATGGCGCGCGTTACTTCATAGCCAGTGCGTTCATCCAAGGACGAACGCTGGAAGCGGAACTGGAAGAAGGCCATCTGACCCAAACCGACACGGCACGCATCATCCGCAAGTTGGCCGAGGCTCTCGCTTATGCCCATTCGCAGGGGATCATTCATCGCGACGTCAAACCCGCCAACGTAATGATCGACGAGCAAGGCGAACCCCATCTGATGGACTTCGGCCTGGCGGCCCGCGCGGAATCGGGCGAAGAGAAGCTAACTCAAGAAGGCGTGGCGATGGGCACGCCTGCGTACATGGCACCGGAACAAGCCAAGGGAGAGCAAGAAAAGGTCGGCCCGGCATCGGACCAGTACAGTCTCGGTTGCACTCTCTACGAGATGCTCGTGGGGCATACGCCGTTCTCCGGCGCACCGGCCCAGCAACTTTTCTTGCATCAAACAAACATTCCGAAGAGTCCGCGATCGTTGAACCGCGGAGTGCCGCGCGATTTGGATACGGTGGTGATGAAATGTTTGGAGAAAGAAGTCGGAAAGCGCTACGCGGATTGCCAGGAGCTTGCCGAAGACTTGCGACGTTGGGCCAGTGGCGAACCGATCACGGCAAGGCGGGCGGGACAGGTGGAACGATTGGTGAAATGGACGAAAAGGAATCCGGCGGTGGCGGGGTTGATGGCGGCGGTGGTGCTCGTTTCGATTGTGGGCGGAACCATCAGTTACTTGAATTATCGACAAGCACAGACGGAAGCCACCAACGCGAAAAAGCAGGAGGGCATCGCCCAGACCGAAGCTGCCAACGCTAAGACGCAGGAAGGAATTGCTATCGAAAAAGCGGACTTAGCGACCAAGGAGGCGAAAGAATCTCGCCGCTTGCTCGATCTCAGTCGCCTTCGTTCCGCGCAAGCAGATTTTAGAAACAATTTGGTACAAGTAGCTCATGATACTCTAGTGCCCCGTCCAAGCTGAATTTTCGGGTTGCGTCAGCTGTCAATTTTTGGGAACCTCCACATCCACAAGGAGGTTCCCATGTACAAGAAGTATATCGTGCGGCTCACGGACGAGGAACGGG
>JAIOQJ010000024.1 GCA_021413475.1 Planctomycetota bacterium
GGCCAATTCGGAAGAAAATCCGGAAGCGATCGTCGTTTTCCTTGCGGATCGATTCGGCAGCGACGGGGGCCTGTCCCGGTAGGCGGAGCGTGAAGTCGGCCTTCTTCCGTGCCGACGGGGGCAAGCGCAAAAGAGCCTGAACGAGGACGGACTCCGCCCCCCAGGGAATCGGTTGATTCTCGAGGACGAGCCCCGCCTTCTCGCTGCTGCAATACAGTGCACGCGGCTGAGAGGTCATTCGGTGAGGGGTCACGATTTCACTCATGGCCCAATCGTGCCAGCGCCTGATCCAACGCCACATCGAGGTCCTCCCCCGCGGGGAGAATTGCCTGACTCGCCCCGCAGATGAGACACTCCGGATTCCGGGCAATCCGAAAACGATACGGGCGATACGCTTCGCTGAAAACACCATCGACCTTGGCCAACGGCAGCAACATGCTCGTGAAGCCGATATCCGAGCCGTCGAGCAAATCGAGCGTCTGGGCCGCGTGCAGCGACGCGATCACGCTGATCGCCGCCTTGCTCGCGGGAATCCGGGCTGGGGCGAGCGCGGCTTCGGGATCCGCATAATCGGGCGGCGGGGCGTTGTCCGTTTTGATCTGCGGAATCCAGGAGATCGCAACCGATCGTTACGATGTCCAGATCCGGCCGAAGCGACTTCAACCAACGGCAAGCCAACTCGACCTTGAGCGTCCCCGCGTCCGACGCGGGAAAGTAGTGGCGCACGACGTTATGCGGCTGATAAACATCCGGATCGATCAGCGTGATCTTGCGAATTCGTTCGTCCCGCGCCAAGAGGTCAAGAACGACCATGCCGCCCGACCCGACGCCGACCTGGAAAAGATGGCTCATGGTGATGTGATTGTATCGCGAGGGGTGTGGGTTCGCTACGTGAGGAATTGAGCCAACTTTTCTGTTTCTTCCGGTGACTGCTTCATCTATTTCGTTGACACCCGTACCCCGCCACGGTCTAATCTAACCCACCCTCATTTCACATGGTGATCACACGGAGTTTATTCATGCCCCGCTCACTGGCCCTTTTGTTGCTCGTTTTCTGCATTGTGCCAATTGCAAATGCCGATGACGCGACCCCGACGGAAGCCGTCCTCACCCACGTCAAACGCGCGACTGTCTTCGTCCAAGTTCAAACAGGGACGTCGAAAGGATCCGGTTCCGGGTTCGTCGTTAGCGTTAATAAGGACGTTGCGTTCATCGCCACCAACTACCACGTGGTCGCCGGTGCGAATTTCGAGAAGAAGCCGAAGCCGACGCCCTCGGAAGTGGTGAGATTCTTGAAGGAACCGACCATCAATGTTGTGTTCGATAGCGGAACTAAAACCGAGCGTTCCATGAAAGCCACGGCGATCGCGGGCGACCCGGCTAACGATCTCGCCATCCTGAGAGTGGAAGGTTTGAAGGACCCGCCGGCCGCAATCGACTGGGCCAATTCCCCGAAGCTGATTGAAACGATGCCCGTATTCAGTTTCGGTTTTCCGTTCGGCCAGTCGTTGGCGCTCGGCAAAGGTTCGCCCGCGATCACGGTCGGTAAGGCCTCCATCTCCAGCATTCGGCAGGACGACAACGGCGACTTGAACGTCGTGCAAATCGACGGCAACATCAACCCCGGCAATAGCGGCGGACCCATTGTCGACGTGAAAGGCCGTTTGGTCGGCGTCGCGGTGGCGACGATCCGTGGCAGTGGGATCGGCATGGCAGTGCCGGGAATTGAACTCGGCAAAGTCATGAAAGGCCGACTCGGCACCCTGCATTTGGTCAGCGAGAAAGGGGCCGACGGCAAAGTAACCATCCGGGCGGAAGTTGGCTTGATCGACCCGGCGAAAGCGATCGGCGAGATCAACCTGTATTATCTCGCGATTGGCGCGGATGGCAAAAAGCCGGCTCCGGCCGACCGTTTGGAGAAGCTGACGGGCGTCACCAAACTCGCGTTGAAGGTCGTCGACGGCATCGCCACGGGAGAGTTCATTCTCGACCAACCCAAGGGCGAGTTGATTGCTCAGGTGATACCGGCCGGTAACTTGGAGATCGCGAAATTGTTCGCGACGCGCTCTCTCAATCTATCGGGCCTCCGAAACGCGGCGGACATCGAATCGGAAAAGCCGCCCGAAGGCTGGCAGGAATATACACCTAAACCGTTCCGGGCCTTTACGGTTTGGATACCGGAAAAGACCGTCGCCAAAGCGGAGCAAGATCGAACTTCCTTGGTTCGCGGGCTTCGGCTGCGAACCATCGCGCTGCACGTTGAGGTTGCCGGCGGTGTTCACTACGATGCCGAGCGGATCGTCATTCCCACTAGTGTAAAACTCAATCGGAAAGAGTTGGAAGAGGCCCTGCTTGACATCAGCATCGCGGAAATTAAGGGCAGGGTTAAGGATTCGAATGACGTCAAATTGAGAGGCATTCCTGGCAAGGAAACCCTCATTGAATCCGCAAGTTCGGCGATCCGCGTTCGAGTATTCGTTGGCGTTCGGGGAGTGGTGTTTATTTTCAAAGCCAAAGGGCCGAAGGCACAAATCGAGAAAATGGACACGCAGATTTTCCTCGACTCATGCCGCTTTCCGACGACACCGCCGAAGGACGATACCGAGACGCCGGTGCCTAAAGTGGATCCACCCGTTGTGACTGGCCCTAAAGTGGAGGGCGATCGCACCGCCATTCTGGGATTCGCGTTCGGAACGGAATTCAGCGATGCCGTTCCAGAGGGAGCCATGCTGGTAGGATTAGAAATCGGACTCGGAAAATTCTTCAACAACGATGTGATCAAATCAGCGCAGCCCATCTTCCGAAATGGTGAAAAGGAGACGTCAGGGGAACTGCATGGTCTGAAGGTGGACAAAGTTGTCAAAATCGTCGCCAAGCCGGGGTACGTCATCGGTGCCGTCACCGCGAAATCGGGCCTGGGAATTGATGGCCTCTCGGTCACTTTCGTCAAATTCGCCGATGGGAAACTCGACATGACTGATAAGTATGAAAGCGACTGGGTCGGCGGCATGGGCGGCGGCGGTCCCAATACGGTGCGAAGCGACGGCCGACCGATTGTTGCCCTACTTGGCCGAACGAACAAGAAGAACGAGTTCATCGCCATCGGCTTCTTAATGCAGGCGCAGAAGAAATGAGCCCGGCGTTTTTTATAGTGTCGATATTGGCGATTCCGTTCGTTTGACAACAAAGGAATCGTCATTATTGATTTGAAGAAGTTCCCCGATCGAGTGTCACGAGGACGGTGGATCTTCCTGGAGGAGTTCCCATGCGTTCGTCCGCTTCAGTGATTTTTGCGATCATCATCACGAATTCCCTCGCGGCCCAGCAACCCGTCGGCAAGGAATTCGTCTATCGCAAGGCGGGCGACAAAGAGATGAAACTCTACGTCGTGTTTCCCAGCGGCTGGAAGTCGGAAGACCGTCGGCCGGCGATTGTTTTCTTCCACCACGGAAGTTGGATCGTCGGCAAACCGACGCAATTCAACGAGCACTCCAAATATCTCGCAACGCGAGGTATGGTCGCGGTTCAAGTGGATTATCGATTGCTCGAACGAAACGGGACGGAGCCGCCGATTCCTTGCATCGAAGATGCTCGATCGTCGATGCGTTGGGTGCGGACCAATGCAGGTAAGTTGGGAATTGATCCTGAACGTATCGCCTCGGCGGGCGGCTCCGCGGGCGGGCATCTCGCGTCGATCGTGGGAATGATGGATGGGTTCGACGCGCCCGGCGACGATCTCAAGGTCTCGCCCCGCTCCAACGCGATGATTCTCTATGACCCCGTATTTGACAATGGACCGGGTAAGTGGGGGCATCAGCGCGTCAAGGAACGCTATAAGGAATTCTCGCCGTTCTACAACGTCGGCCCGAAACTGCCGCCGAGTTTGATCATCGTCGGCGAAAAGGATGGTTTGATTCCGCCGAAGATCGTCAATGAGTTCGCCGCGGCTATGACCAAGGCGGGCAACCGTTGCGAGGCGGTCGTCTATCCCGGCAAAC
>JAIOQJ010000025.1 GCA_021413475.1 Planctomycetota bacterium
CAGGGCCAGCTGCAACTAAACCGTTGTCCCGGTTAGCACTTGCAGCATGAAGTTTTCGTCCCAGCCGCATGCTCGGCGTCTCATGACGACGCTGTCCTTGCTCGGATGCTGTTTCAGGAGCGACAACAGGAAGCGATTTAGCCAGGCGAAGTTCTCGCGTACATTCTTCTCGCGGATGCGCGATTCATCCTCGCGAAAGGTAAAATCGAGGCTCCAATGGCAGCTATTCTCGATCCCCCAATGGCTCCGAATCGCATGGGCGAATCGCTTCACTCCCAGTTCCAGGCTGCTGATGTAATAGCGAATTTCCGTCGTCTCCTTGCCGTTGCGCACACAGGTTGACACTGCCATCCCAATCGTCTTGAGCCCTTTCCACAACTCCAAGTCCGCCAAGTCCGCCGGCACCGGCATTTGGATGTAGCTGCGGATCTCTTCCCGACCGTGGCCCTTCTCTTTCGTCACGAGGCGGCGAGCCTCCACATCCGCAAAGTCGTTCTGGCTCTGCTTGTCGATATAGTCGATCACGGCATCATGCAGCTTTTCTTGATTTCCTTTCAGTGCCAACAGATAGTCGGCCTCACGGTCGATGATCGTCTCGGCGATGGCTTTTTGAGTCCCCATCGCATCGATCGTAATGATGGCTCCCTTGATGTTCACCAGTTGCAAAAGCTCGGGAATGGCCGTGATTTCGTTGGATTTCTCGGCACAAGCCACCTGGCCCAGCGACAGGCCGAATTCGCTGGCCCAAACACTCACCGAGTGCAACGCGCCCCGATCCTTCTTCTTGTCATGACTGCGGCGAGCGGTCTTGCCGTCCACGGCGAACACCGGTTGGTCGATGCCGCTCTCTTCGGCCGCCTTGGCTCGCAATGCTTCCAACCAATTGAGAAAGCAGGCTTGAAACACTTCTGGCCGCATCATCATCAAGATGCGTCGAAAGACATCTTTGCCAGGAACGCCCGCCGGCAACGGCAACACTTTCACGAGCCACTCATGCTTGGTTTTGGCCCACTTGGCAATCGCAGTCGGCCCACCAGCGCCGGCCAGGATGCCCATCAAGACAATCATCACCACGCTCCCAAACGGGTGTTGGAGATTGATCGTGGAGCGTGGATCCTCCAACTCGTTGAAATGAGCAAGGAGTTCGTCCACCGCCGTTCCCGGAACCTGAGCCATCGTTCGTTCTCCGTGAGTCCTTGTTTATCTAGAGTTCGCGCTAGCCCTGGGTGGTCAATGAGTGCCGCGAAGAGTCGAGATCGAAGTAGCCGTTGAGATGAACCTGAAGCCCAGTCTCAACCGGCAACGGAAGCGCGCAGTACGCTTTCCCCTTCGTCAGGGCACTTCCCGGGCGGTTGTCGATTCGCGCCGCCGCCCCGCCGAGCGGGACCGCCTTCATGCCCCGGCTGCTGAAGTCCTCGACCGCCTCGGCGACCGCCCCTTCGTCATCAAGGAGGAGCCCCGAAACAATCCGCCACTCCGACCCATACTCGCGTGTCGGTGTGACGCTATCGCCCGCCCAGCGCGAGCGGAACTTGTGACGATACGACTGAAGTACCGGCCCGCTCGCCTGAAGCCGCTCCACCACGACTGCTGCCGTGCCGCGGAGGGCGTTAAGCACCACCTCGCGAGCGGGACGAACATCATCGGGGTTTAGCGTCTCCACCACCAGAAGCTCTCGCGGCGCGTCGGTAGCCGGGCGCACCTCGGTTACGCTCAACGACTCAAGGTTTTTCAGGAAGAGAAGAAGCTCCTCTCGCACCCCGACGAGCTCGCCCAAAAGCCCGGTGATGTTGCCTTCGCCAAACGGCTTCCGCGAAATCTCGCTGAGAGAGGCGCGTTCAGGGGTGCGAAACGGGAGCCGAAAGATCGTACCGGGGAAATTCGTCTGTCCCGGAGAAAGCCCTGCCGCGACGAACGGGCGGAGGAGATCCGGGTAGTTCTTCCAGCAATCGACGAGTCGCCAGGTCCGGCCCGGTTTCTCGCGGCTCGTGTTGTGGACAGCCGCCCCGTGCGGATCAAAGAATGCGACGCGGTCGCCGGTGACGAACCCCGGGAAGTCGGTCACGTTGTAGACGGTGTTGAAGCCCTTCCCGAACTGCCCCGTCTTGTCGGCCGCGAGGACTTTGCCGCTCCGGTAGATCTCTTGGATGCGAGCGAAGTCGTCGTCGGTGAAGGTGGAGTCGTTGTAAACGAGGAGCGCCGGTCCCTGGAGTGCCGCCATCGACGGGGACGGAAGTTGAGCGTTCGGGTGCGAACGATAATCAACGACGAGCCGCAGGGTCCTCGCGCCGGCGTCGTCGGCATTCTGGACCAGCTCTTTTACGATCCCGACTCCCTCGGGGTAGTCGTGGATCAGCTCCCGGATCTGATGAGTCAGGCTCGGCAAACGGCCGAACGATTCACCGTCCAAGCCCTCACGATCTTTTTTCACCACCGCTCGTACCACAAAGACCCCTAGACGAAATTGGTTACGGCAGTATCGAACGCCCGCCGTTGGGCTGCTCTTAACGATGCCCCGGGAGGCGCTTCCCGACAAGGCTTGGCCGGGTGGGCGGTCGAGCAAAGACGCCGGAGGAAACGAGGCGGTAGCCTGACACTCACTTCGTGACACGGCACGAGCGCTTAAAGTTCGCGGACGCGATCCGGTTTCCCACTTTACCGCCCGCATGTCGTTGATTCTCTCAGATCGCCGAGTAATTCTACCGAAGTGTGACTCATTCCTATATGAAGTGGCAGGCGAGAACGCATAGCGTTCGACAATTCGCGAATTGTGTTCGGAATAGGTTTCGCCGTTGTGCCCGCCAAGAGGCCTACAATTCCCTCATCACGGCGCGACGGTAGCGATAAATCGCTGAAAACCTCGGCTGTGCTCATCTGAAGGGAATTAGGGCGCGCGGGGCAACACCGGCAATACATTCATGTCCTTCCTGCCGCTGATCCTCCCAAAACCCGCGGAGATCGTGCATTCTTTGCACGCCCGGCAGCGGGAAAACCGGATCTGCGTCGGCAAGTATTAAACAGGGACAATCGACGTCTTGCACGCTTCGATTACATCGACCGAAGCCCGATCTTAAAAATTCTTCGGCCTGTCGGACTGAAGATTGCAACGTCGCGAGGAAAAACGCGATGTATCTAAGCGAATCCGCAGGACATTCTCAAATACGGAACATACGACCTGTTCAAGACATATAACGTCCATTCATCCCTCCGGTACGAGGGAGCCGAGCACACTGGCCAACTTGTCATCTCCGAGAAGGGGAACCTCGCAATCAACGCGCAGATGGAATTCGCCAATCCGATTGATCCGAACGACTACCGGAAGGTCCGCAAGCTACTCGAAATGTGCGAGTCGGAGGGGTGCGTCGTGCCGCGCTGATTGGGCTGTCGGGAGGGTTTGTGCAGCGGTGCCTACGACCCGAATCGCGAGGTCCTGTTCGTATTGCGCTTCGCGAAGCACCACATTTGGGAGTACTTGGCGGCTGAGGCGGCGCGGCATGACGATTGTGCACGATTGTGCGGGCCAGCAGACACGAGACCAAAATGACCCCAGGCTGCCGCAAATAGCACAGAATGCGGTTGAGAATATGCCTCATCTTTGCTTCTGAAGATGTACAGAGAATTGCAGTAAGACGTTCAGCAAATTGATGGACTTGAAATTACGGCCCTTCCTGATGCAACCGAATTGCCTGAGCCCGAAGCTTGAAAAATGGTTACGAGGACGGAAAATAGAACTCCTTAACAAGGATTTTCGCCTATGAGCAGTACGATCCTTTCAGTGCCCGCACCACCAACATCGATTATACCGCGTTTCTATCAGAAGGAAGATAATAGGTGGTGCAGCTTGGCTCCCACTTCAGGCGGGACGCCGGACGAACAGGAAGAAGAAAATCGCAGAGCTGCAGCGGCCAAGAGATCGCTGCATGACCAGTTGCTCGCTTCGCTCCAAATGCAACATGTCATTGTTCTGGCGGGGAGCGGCACGTCGTTAGGACCGACGGTGGGCGGACCATCGATGTGGACGCTCTGGGATTATTGCGTTAACAGCAATCCCAACTCCGGAGACGCGACTAGGACCAAGACAGCGCAGGCCCAGAAGGTCATCGACGACGTCGCGTACGATCAGACCGTCGCCAACGAAAAAAATAAAGCGAACATTGAAGCGCTTTTGTCGCAGTGCGATGCATTTCTGCAATACAAACCCAACGAGAAGCACGTTTCGGACTTCGTGAAGGCTTCAAAGGAAACCATTCTCCAGAAATGTTCGAAGTTCATTGATCCAGCCAATCGCGACCAGCTTGAAACCCATCGAGCATTCCTACACCGTCTTTCGCGCCGGCGCATCCGTGATTCGCGGCTCAAACTATTCACGACCAATTACGACTTGTGCTTTGAAGCCGCCGCAGCCAAGCAAGGATTGGTGATGATTGATGGGTTTTCCTTTTCGCAGCCCCGCTATTTCGATCCGCGGTTTTTCCAATACGACATTGTCTACCGAACATCGACAACCGGCGAAATGGGAACTCCCCTCCAAGGCGTATTTCAGCTTTTGAAGCTGCACGGGTCTGTCAATTGGAGTCGTGATGGTGAAGTGATTGAGATTAATCCCATACCAGACGCAGAAAAGGCTTGCCTAATCTATCCCGCAAAGGGAAAGTATGAACCTCCCCACGAATGGTGGACACC
>JAIOQJ010000651.1 GCA_021413475.1 Planctomycetota bacterium
ATGGCATGCATCACCTACGGCCAGTCGCCGCGGTACATCGGCCCGCGCAGCCCGACGGGCACGATCGCCCACATGACCAACTGCCCGAAGTTTTCAGGTCAACTCGCGGTCTGCCTCGACAACAACTTCCCGGGTGAGGCTTCTTACGAATGGATGCCGCTCGCCGAGATGGAACGAAGGATCAAGCATCACCGTGCGAAAAATGGCTGGGTGTTTGTTTGGCTGGCCCCGTCCCCGCCGCCCGTGCCGCGGAAGTGATCGCTCAACGAAATCGTCCCAAAACAGGAGGTTCAACAATGAAGCGTCTGCTCAATCGAGTTCTCTTTTTGGTGATCCTGGTCGTCGTCTTGATGCCGGGATTTGTCGCCGCGCAGTGCCAAGGCAACCAGTGCACGTTTCCGCCTTCGGGCAAGTATGTGCCAACCTTTCCGCAACCCACCGTCACGCCGGTCGATTCGACGTTCCAACCGAATCACCTTGGCGGCGTGCTTGCTGGCCCGCAAGGGGTGGTATCGGCATCTCCCGGTATGACCTGGTCGGATGGCTTCTACCGCCATGAATCGGGGCGTGTGGAGCAATGGAAGGGCGGCAAACTGATCGCTCACGCGAAGCCCGATTCTCCCGAGTGGGCCGCGCTGGTGAAGGCGATGAGCATCACCGCGAAGGAATCGTTCGGCCTGCTGCCACCCGAGCCGCCCAAGAAGTTCTCGCTGGCTCGGCCGAGTGCCTGCGTCTGCAAGGGAGAATGCTGCTGCCTCGATTGCCCGCGTGAATGCGCGTCGTTCGTGGCGTTCGCTCCCGAGATTGACGAGCCGGCCAATTATGGGATGAAATGGAAGCCGGATGGCGACGAAAAGCACACGCTGAACGGCCGCATGGTTCATCGAAACACGTTCTTCGAGAACCTGGCCGGCCGCGGCGGAGTCGGCGATATTCCCGACGATTCAAAGGTCGCCCGTCTGGTTGTAGTGGGCAGCGACTCGGCCCGGGCCCGTGTGCTGGCCGACTTCGCGAAACTCAAGGCGTGGCAACCGAAAGTGATCGCGCAGGGTTACGCTCCGGATAACTGGGCAATCTCGAAGCTGTACCCGGCTCCGGCGGATCCAACGCTCTACGTGGTGGATGCCGACGGCCTGACGCGCGGCTGCACCCCGGGTTACAATTGCGGGATTGATGGCCTCGAATGCATGCTGGCCCGAGCGGACAAACTCCGGGATCCGAGCGGAGTCGATCCGTCGAAGGCTCCGGACCTGTCGAAGCCCGAGCCTCCCGCTCCGGTCTCCAACCCGACGCCGTTGCCAAATCCGAACGCTCCGGCGAAACCGGTCGACTGGACACCGATCTTGTTCGTTCTCGGTTTGATGGCCGCCGCGTACTACGCGCGAACCAAGGGCAAAATCTGATCTCTGAACTCTTAATCGCCCCCATGAAAGGAATTCCTCATGCCCGATTTGTCTACCTTCTTGGCGAGTCTCGGCCTCACGCCGTTTCAACTCGTGATCGCCACGGCCTTGTTGAGCGTGTTCGGTGCCTGGCTGAAGTTGAAGCAGCCGCTGCCCGCGGTGCCGAATCAGCCGGGGACGCCGACGCCGGTTCCTGGCCCGCCGGCTCCGCCGATGATTGATCCGCTGAACGGTTTACCGGGACTGCCAGGGCATCCGTTCCTGAACGGGCTGCTTTCGATCTTGCCGTTCCTGCGGATCCTCACGGGAGGGGCGGCAGCGGTTTCCGCGGCCGGCGACGCGAGGCTCTATCAGTCGGCCGACGCGCTGACTTCCCATGATGATGCGGCTTTGACGGCGATCGCCCAAGCGGTTGGCGCGAGCCCGGCAGCGAAAGCGAAGATGTTATCCCTTTTGAAGTGATAGAACAAAAAAGGCTCCGGAGTGGTCAGACTCCGAAGCCTCACATTCCGTCAAAACCGTTTCGGCATTCGTCATCTTACCCTTCCGCGGGAAGAGAACCAATGCCGATGCCTCGATCAAAATCAAAACTCCCGAAAATCCAATCCGCTTTCCCCATTTCTGAGCGCGCCCGCGAAGCGATGCTTGACCGTCTGGAAGCGGCATTGATCGCTGACGAATTGGCCGTCAATGGGCAACTCTACGCCGAACTCTTGGCGGCGCTTTTTCCGGAAGATTTTCAGGCCGACCCGCCGTTGGCCGACGAGCCGACAGATACACCGCCGAGCAGCCGAGAACGGGCGGCTGTGTATGTGAGACGGGCACGGGCTCGGCGGAGTCTCTGGCATCCGGAAGACGCAAAAGCGACTGACAGCCGCAGCTTGCGGGCCGAGGGTGGACACCGGCATGCGAGGGCGACAAGCTGGGATGGCGAACAAATTCGGGATTCGTTTGTAGACGACTCGGTAATTCAGGGCGAAGAGATTTAGCTGATTATTGATTTTCCTTTTGCATCTCGACCATCTGATTCGGTAAAGTCTCACATATCAATTAGATCCTTTCGTGGGCGTTCGGGCTAACTACGGCAAGCGAAAGAGCGAGTGAAGCTCGGCGAAACAGAATAATATGGTGCCGGTACGCTTCGGAAGCCGGATCAATAAGCAAGAATCAAATAGGAAATCGACGTGAATCAGGAACCTCCGATCGTGCTCGTACTCCTCACGCTGCGTCAGCTCGGAAGCCGCTCGGTGCCGGCCAAGCAAGATCTGTTCACTAAAGGTTTGAAAAAGGAACTCGAAGCGGCCATTGCCAAAGGCTATGTCGAAAAAAGCAAGCTCATCGTTCAAGCGACAGGACCAAACGGCAAACCCAAGAAGAGCAGCATCGATATCTTGAACATGACTTCTTCCGGCGAAACCGCACTTAAGCAAGGTGCCAACTTCGAAGCCTTCGCAGCCACGGCGTAAGCCGACCTTGCCGCCAAGTCGTTAGTCGAACTTGACGCCTGGAAAGCGAGACTCGAACAAGACCGCCAATCCTTCCGTGCGGTCATCCTGACAGCCGCCAAGTCTTCATCTGTTTCATTCAACGTCACCGAAAAAGAAATTGCTGCCTTGTCGAAATCGGTCCGCGATTTGGCCGTTAAATTGGAAAATATCGAAAAAAAGTTGCTCGGAAATACCTCTGACCGAGAACAGTTGCTGACAAAGATAGACGAAGGAATTGCTCGTCTGAACGAGACGGCGGGAAAAATTAACCAAGTTGAAACGAAACATGCCACTTCACGAGAGGTGCCTCCAGCCGTTTCGCAAGCCCACGATCTAAAGGCGATTATACGACAGGCGTATAAAGATCTTTGCGAAGAAGTGGAATATGAAGACGGCAGTGTTCCCCTGCCACGATTATATTATCAGGCGCGCTCTGTGCTTCCCGGTCTGACCGTGGAAGCCTTGCATCGAGAACTCTTGACTCTTTGGCAGAGCCAAATGCTCGATCTAAGTGTGGCCAATGAAGTCCGAGGAATTATCGAACCCGACAAAGCTATAAAGATCGATGACAATACCTATTATTTCGTAAAGTGGCGCAATAAATGAAGACGGCTCCGCCCTCCGACACATTGCATCAGGATGAGCTCACTCGTCTGGAAATCCTCCGGGCTTACAAGAAGCTCTTTGGTGGCGACGGTACCGCAAATCGTTCGCCATTTTCCGAGCATCGTATTGTCCGATACGACACCGACATCGAACCGTGGGACGTTCCCGACATCTACAAGGAAGCCCGCGATAGCATCAAACAGGCGCTTAGCGAACTTCACAGGAACCAATTGCCGAACGTCGTGGTACTGGCAGGCGGTCCTGGAATGGGCAAGAGCCACCTCATCAACTATTTTCGCAACCCCGTCATTCAAGAGGAACTTGGCTATATTCTGGTCGGTAATAGCAATCACTGGAAGGTCGAAGAATTCGAGAGTTGCCTACTAACCTCTATGGTGGGCGAGATGCTTCGGCCCAACCCAAATGGGCCAAATTTATTGTTGAGCAAGATCGAGTCTATTGCCTTCGAAGCTCTGGATCAGATTCTTAAGCAACCTGGGAAGATCAACGATTTTCGCGGCAAGAAACGCGGATTGAGCTCAAGGTTCAAGTGGCTCACAAGGCTGCTCAGAGGTGATGCCACTACCTATTTCCAGAATGTGGTCAACCAACGGAATACTAGAGCGCTGCGAGAACTCGATTTTCTGAAGTTTGCCGACTTCATTTGTGATCGCTTCCTGCATTTTCGAACCAACCCCTTTCATCGATTTGTTTTCCATGTCCTGCTGCGTTTTCTGTTTCCTGAGGATCGCCGTTTCGTCGCCGCGTGGCTGGTCGGAATGAAAATTGACGCCACTTTTTTTAAGCGGATCGGTTACGACGGCAAAGAGCCTACAGACCCGGATTGGCCTTCTGCCGAGCAGGTCGCCGCTCATCTTGAAGGCACGATTGGTATGAGCGATCATCTTGATTGCAATTACAAAATCATTGACACCGTTAAGATTTTGGTCAGTCTGTTTGGGACATCGATAGGCCATCGGGATGGTTCAGTGAACGACCCTGAAAACCGGGTATTTTTCTTTGCTTTCGATCAGATCGAAGGTCGCCATGAACTGTTTGAAAGTGAAAAAGACTGGTTCAAATTCTTTGCCAAACTTAGCGAGTTGTATAACAGTTTGCCCAACGTATACATTCTCTTTACGATGACTTTGCTTTTGAGAAATGACCTTTACCCAAGGATGGAACGCCAGTTCCAGCAACGCATTCACCGGGACCAAAAATTCGTCCTTGAGGGACTTGAGGATGGCGACATTCTTGCCATCTACCGCAAGCACCTGGAAAGCTGGCGAAATGGCCAGATGTCTCAACTCGTCGAATACTTCGATCGGCCGCAATTCCAGTTTGTCCCGTTCACTCAAGAGCAGGTGCTCGAACAGGGACGCAGGAAGTCAATTCGGGAAATGCTAGAAATCTTTGATCGCGAGTTTCGGACGTTTCTGATTGAAAAGGTTCGCCTCAAGGAAGCACGGCAAGAATTCTTAATCAAGCTTAATGAATTAAGGGAAATTGAAGGAAAGCCCAATTCTCACAAATACATCTCAAGCCATCTGGATGTGCTTCACAAACTTCTCGAAAGGTCCGCCGATTCGATTACCGACGATCCGGAGTTGCTCATCAGCCTTTACGAAAAGGCTAAAACCGAAGAGGGAGATGATGCGTACGCGATTCTGTTCAAGTGCCCATCAGTTAGCGAACTTTCGATTCGCGTATACGTCGCAGTGGTGCCGTTCGCCTACGCTGTAGCGGAGCGATTCGTCAAGTTGCTTGCTGGCAAAGGCAAAGGAAAGGCACGAAACTTTTTGTGGCTAATTCGAGCTGATACAATGAAGTCAGAATATCAGAATCGTAAGCCTGGGCAGGTTTTCACCCGGGCTATCATGAGCGGTACTCATAGCCGGTTGCTGGCACTATTGCACTTGATCGGTAAGCGAGAGCAATTCGAAGAGTCGGGAGAACTAACTTGGGATGACCAAAACAAATTCTCCAGCGAGACGATGGAGATGGTAAGTAAAGAGGTCAAGAATACTTATCTCGGCGAGTTGTTTCTGCAAGTGCGTGCTTCGTTTGATCAACTTGGGGAGGCGAATTCCGATGCTGACGAGTAACGGCGCTTCCACAATCGAAAAATTACCTTCAGCTCTAAACGTCAAGTTGACGGCTGACTGGCAAAAAGCCTATGCGGGAGAATCACTACTCGTTACCTTCGATCTTACCAGACCTACAAGTGATGA
The DNA here is from genome assembly GCA_021413475.1 of Planctomycetota bacterium. Taxonomy (GTDB): domain Bacteria; phylum Planctomycetota; class Planctomycetia; order Gemmatales; family Gemmataceae; genus JAIOQJ01. Next base: position 5,728 of record JAIOQJ010000651.1, read on the forward strand.
TCCTCCGGTCCGCTTGCTCACCGTCCGCTCAAATGATCTTGACGTGTGTCTTGACACTGACATGATGCAGGAAGGCGTGGAGATTCGGCCTGGTGAGCGATACTGCTTTGTAGCTCCGCTTCGTGTTTTGGTGCCGAAGGTGGTCGATCTTTCGAAAATCGAAATTGTTCTTTCAACGAATGGAATAATTTCGCGACAGTCGCTTGACGCCCGCAAATTAAGTATCAAGCCGTCCTTGAAACAGGAGATCGATATTCGCGCAGACGCCTTATTTGAGCACAAGGGTAGCTACAAGGTCTTGCTAACATTAACACATCGCGGCGCGACAACGTTTCGGGATTTTGCTATTTCGTTTCCAGTGGAACTTGCTGTCAGTTCAGGAAAAAAAACTACCCAGCGGACTGAATTTCCACCAGGGAATCACGAGCTAATTGAGTTAGTGGTCAATCAACTCGATCTCGATTTGGCGATGTCGGCAACCATCGGCACCCAGCGAGCCGAATGGAGTGAAACGCTCAAAATTAAACCGCCGATATCACGGGAGTCGAAGCGTTTTCGCTATCTGGAACAGCGTGGTTTGGCTCAAGATGACGTCAAAATTTCGAATTGCGACGGCGAGAAAGACGAACCCACCCCGAGACAGCATTCTACCTACATTGTGCGTGCAGGTAGCAAGTATCGGATCACCATCAAGCCGAAGCAGTCGAACGTCAAAGCGGTTACCTTGATGAACTTAGAACCACATCGCCAGATTCCCACTAATGCGAAGGTAAGAGACAGCGCATGGTCCTTCGAGGTTGAGGTGGTAGCTCCGAATTTATTGCGCCGTCGCGATCAATTCTATTACGAAATACTCACAGATAAGGACGAAAAGCTCACCGGGGAGATTCCGACGTGCGTTGTCCAAACCAGCGTCCGCTTCTGGCAAGCTGCCGCCGCCCTCGGTCTCGCAACCACCGTGCAAGGATTCACCGCTTTCGCTCGCTTCATTCGCGACTTCGATGCATCGCCGCTAAAGGTCGCTTCCGAAACTGATTGGAACAACCCCCTTAAAGCTTCCCTCTTATTGAGCATCCCTCTTGCATGGGTTGGACTGAAATGCTTCGATTGGGTGCAATATCAATTTCGAAAGTGATCCAAGCTGATCAAGTAGCAATCCTCGATGCTTCCAACCGATTTCCTTGCCGGCCCGTACGTTCCCCCGCAACGCTCGCGCGGCTTGATCCTTTTCTGCCACTACCGCGACTGCGACGTGCGGGTTACGTCCTTCACCGATGGCCGGGCGCATACTGAAATTCTGGAAATGATGCTAAACGAGCCCAACGGCTTATCCTACGATGGGATCCGAAAAGGCCTCGGCTTAATTCGTGTTAGCGACAAGAGCATACGTGCGAAGGTCTACAAGTTGAAAGCAAAACTCAAGCAGGCCACAAGACAAACCACCATCAGAGTCAAAATTAGCTTGGCCTCGAAGCGTTACCGCGCAGAAATACAGATGAAGGAAATCGCCACCTAAAAGCAACCAACTGGGTTGCCCACGTCTCGCATCACTTCTGATTAAATGTGTGTGTTCCAATGAAACTAGGGGCACACGCATGATCGCTTCAATTTC
>JAIOQJ010000652.1 GCA_021413475.1 Planctomycetota bacterium
GCCGCGCTGATAGTCTTCGCGTTCGAGTTGCGCGATGATCTTGCCGTACTCGACCTGCCCCTGCCCGATGCGGACCTGGAAACGGTCGGGGCTGGTGTCGCGAAAACGAACGTGGCGGACGTGTGGGAAAATCTCGTCGTACTCCGCATGGGGATGCGGCCCCATGATGTACTCGCTGGGATCGAGCGTCAGGCCGAGGCCGGGCACGCGTTTGCATAATTCGGCTGCGCCCAATGGATCAGCCGTTAAGTGATCGCGGTGCGTCTCGACGCTGAGGATGACGGCTTCTGCTTCCGCGAGCCGACAAAGTTGCGAGAGACGCTTGCTCTCCGCTTCAAGATCGCTGCCAAGAGCAGCCGACGGGATCGTGATGACCGGCACGGTCATCAAGCGAGCTAGGCGACAGACCGAGCGAAGTTGGTCCTTGTAGGTTTCGGGATCGGGCGTGTCGATTTTTACATGGAAGGCGGCGAAGGACATGCCGGTCGTCTTCAAAATCTGAGCGTGACGGCCGACATCCTTGGCAATTTCAGAAGGCTTAAAATGAGGCCCGTCTTCGTGAATCGCGAGGTCGATCTTCTGAAAATGCAGATCGTTGATGCCACGTAAGGCCCGCTCGAACGATTGCTTTCCGAAACTGAACGTGGAACAAGCGATATACACGACTTCCCCCCTCTGTGAGTCACGACAAGCATCAATGGCTTGAAACGGGCGTGCCCTCCCCCAGGGCAAGCAGCCTGATAACTGTGTTTACAACTTCGTGCAAGAGGAATTCAGACCGAACTTGCACTGGGCAAGCATCATTTCCCACGCTAAAAGCCGACTTTCGTACCGGAACCAAATATCGCGGGAGGCTGGAGAAAATGGAGAACCAAAACGTGGACCGGGCCTTTCTGGATGCCATCGATGTGGAGATCGCTCGGGCGCTGGAACAGGCCGGCCATCTCGAAGCGGGACTCGATGCGTTTTTCCCGGAACCTGACTCCGCCTGGCAAGATTCGTTCGACACCATGTCGCGGAATCTGTCGGTCTGGCGCGATCGTCTCGAAGAATTGACCCGACAGACCGCCGCGGTTGAAACCGAACTCAACGATCAGGAACACTCGTTGCGCGATTGGTTTCATTCACTCGGCACGACGCGAATTCGACTCGAACATCTCGCCGCGTCTTGATACTAAATTGGAGAGGAACTCGCGAAGCTCGCGAATCGAATACCTTATCACGAAAGCACGAAAGTATGAAAACACGAAAGCAGGCATCGAATTATTCGTGCTTTCAATCTTTCGTGCTTTCGTGATTGTTTTCTAATTTGCGTTCGGTGCCTGATGCTACCTCCATTTGCCGTCATTCTCCCGGCTGCGGGCATGTCTTCCCGATTTGGCGGGAGTGAGAAGAAACCGTTCGTGAATCTCGATGGCCGGGCCATCTGGTTGCGCGCGGCCGAGAGTTTCGTGACCCGACCGGAAGTGAAGCAGTGCATCATCGTGGTGTCGCCGGAGGACATGGCCCTCTTCAAACAACGCTACGCCGCCAACGTGATGTTCTTAAACATGCAGGTCGTCGAGGGGGGTAAGGAACGGTACGAATCGGTGGCGAATGCCCTGGCGAAATTGACCGACGAAATCGCCTACGTGGCGGTACATGATGCGGTACGACCCTGCGTACCGCCGCCATTGATCGATTTGGTCTTCAATACGGCCGTGGAGTATGGGGCCGCCCTGCCTGGGATACCGGTGGCCGATACGCTCAAACGCGTAAATCCAGGCATGCAAATCGAGGGGACGGTTTCGCGCGCGGGGCTTTATCAAGTGCAGACTCCGCAGGTGTTCCGGCGCGATTGGCTCGTCGAAGCGTATCAAAAGCGCAGCCAGAACGCGACGATCACGGACGACGCGCAGTTGATCGAGGCGCTCGGGCATCCGGTTCACATCGTGCCGGGCTCGCCCTACAATCTCAAGATCACGACCGGCGACGATCTCGGCATCGCGGACTTATTCGTGAAACATCGCAAGTTCGAGCCGCCGGTTAAACCGAGCCGGCCATTTGAGGATGAACGGTTTTCGTAATTTATCTCCGCTTCAAACGGCGTTTCACTTTTCGAAGCATGGCGATAACCCGATGAAGCACCGGCACGTTGTCGAACCATTTCGGCGTTAAGTCACTTCGTGAACTTCGCTGAATACCTAGGTTGGGCGTGGCGACGTGACACGGGACGTCGGGGTTTCTCATCAAGAAGAAATTCAACGCCCCGTCAGGCGACATTGGTCCACCATCGGGATGACCTTCGGGACGTGTCAGGATCTTTTCGAAAAAATCGACAAGTCTTTCGAGATACCGACCGTTGACCGCGTAGAAGTGCGAAAGCGGAACGGAATCGTGGTGACGCTCGAGGGTCGTGGGCCGACTGGAGGGTTCGTCCAACGAGTGGCCGAAATAGGCAATGCCCCATTCATTCGTTTGCAAGAACTCGATAAGCGATTCTTCATCGCGAAGGAAACTGCTTGAAACCGCCAGGTCGTCCTCCAGCACAAGCACATTGGCGGCCCCCGCGTCCCGGGCCTGCTTCAACACACATAGATGACTACGAAAACATCCATGATAGCCGGCATTCGGAAAGCCTGCCGCGTCAGCGACTTTGACGGCGGCGAAGAACTCGATTCGGCCCGGCTCCGGCAGCAACGACGCTTGTTTCAGTTCAATCATCATTTCCGCCCGGCGGTCGGACCGCTCCGGGAGATTGATGATAAAAACGCGCGCAAAGAAGTCGCGGAATTTCATGGGACCCAAAATCTCGATAAGAAGTATCGATTTCGACGAGAATTCTAATGGATGTATATCAACCAACCTATCGCCGCTTCAAGCGGCGTTTCACTTTGCGTAGAAAGGCAATGGTCTGATGAAGGACCGGGATCTTGTCAAACCATTTAGGGGAGAGATCGCTCCGCGAACTTCGCTGCGTGGCCAGGTTTGGCGAAGCGACGTGACAAGGCACATCGGGATTTCGCATTTGAAAGAAGTGAAAGGCTCCATCGACGTCCATCGGCCCGCCATCGGGATCGCCTGCGGGCCTGGTCAGGACGGTCTCCAAAAAACGGACCAGCCGATCGAGATACTTGCCGTTCACGGCGTAAAAGTGAGCGAGACTGACGCCATCGTAATAACGCTTCAGCGTGGTAGTTCGATCTGCCGGCGTTTCCAGGGCGTGGCCGAAATATACGAAGCCCCAATCATTCGTTCGTAGAAACTCGACCAGCGATTCTTCATCTTCCCGAAATCGGCTCGCGATTTCCGCGTCGTCCTCCAGAACGAGGACATTGGCGAGCCCCGCATCCCTGGCTTGCTTGAGCACCCCCAGGTGGCTGAGAAAGCAGCCATGAACCCCTCGGTTGGTAAAGCCTGCCGCCTCGGAAACCCGAACGGCGGGAAAGAACTCGATTCGTCCCGGTTCCGGTGTCAGCGACGCCTTTTCCAGTTCTTTCAACATCTCTGTCCGGCGATCGGTTCGCTCCGGGAGATTGATGATCGAAATACGGCCGAAGAACTCGCGGAATTTCATCTTTTCTCAGTCCCTTACTCTCGCTTGGCGTTCGGCGGTTCGATTCCCTCAAGAGCGTTATCACCCCACGATTCGAGCGCCTCGATCGGTTCAATGTGAATGGTCACCTCTAGATTTGGAAACAATTCACGAAGGGAAGCTTCAATTCGTTCTGCCAGATCATGGGCGGTTCGCACACTCAACGCGCCGGGAACAAGCATGTGAAAATCCGCGAATCGCCGAGCTCCCGCCTGGCGAGTACGCAGCGCGTGAAACATCATTCCTGCTTCAAGTTGCTTGCGGACCGCACTACGGAGTTTTTCCTGTTCTTCTTCCGGAATGGAATGGTCCATCAGGCCGTTAAAAGAGCGGCGAATCAACTGATACCCGGTCAGCCCGATGTTCAACGCCACCAGGATGGCAATGATCGGATCAAGGACCGTCCAACCGGTCAACCAGACAATCCCTAAACCGCCCACCACGGCCACGGAAGTGAGGACATCGCTCATCAAATGCTGGCCATCTGCTTCGAGGATGATCGATTGATGAGCGCGGCCGCCGCGGATCAACAAACGAGCGACGATGAAATTGACCAACGAGGCCGCGATCGCGATCGCCCCACCCAAGCCGAGCGATTCGAGTGGCTGCGGGTAAATCAGGCGTTGCACGGCCGTAACGATGATGCCAAGACCCGCGACGATGATCAGCATCCCCTCGAGGCCGCTGGAGAAGTACTCGATTTTCTCGTGCCCGTAGGTGTGGCTGGCATCGATCGGCCGCGATGAATACCAGAGCGAAAAATAGGCGGTAACTGCAGCAAGTAAATTGATCAGCGATTCAAGAGCATCGGAAAGAAGACCCACCGAGCCGGTGAG
>JAIOQJ010000524.1 GCA_021413475.1 Planctomycetota bacterium
ATGTCGCCGCCCTGGTCGCTTGGTGTGCAGAACTTTTCCCACATTTGCACCGTGTGGTAGCCGATCTTCGGGTTAATGCGGCCCGGCGGCAGATGCCACAGTTTCTCCGCCTTCGCCGCTTGCTCAGGCACATCCACCCGAAGGTCGCCGGGCAACGCATGGGATAGCGTCCCGACCTCGCGCACGGTGCCGCATGCCGATGGCTGGCCGGTGAGCGACTGCGGACCATCGCCCGGGCGGCCCCAGTGACCGCTGATCAGGTGGATGGCGTGAACGAGATTGTTGACGGCCGTGCCCTGGGTGTGCTGGTTCATTCCCATGCACCACAGGCTGAGGATATTCTTCGATTTGTCCGCGAAGTGTTTGCCGAGCAATTGCAGTTGCTCGACGGAGAGGCCGGATATTTTCGCGACTTTTTCCGGCGTGTACTCGGCGACGAATTGCTTGTACTCGTCGAAAGAACAGGGCTGCCCCATCAACGTCTGTGGATCGTCCGGCTTCGCCCAGGGCTTGCGGAAGGTGCAATGTTTTGACACGAACTCTTCGGCCACGGCATTCGCTTCAATCACTTGATGGGCGATGCAATTGGCGATGGCCATGTCGGACTGCGGTTGGAAGACCAACACATGGTCGGCCCGTTCGCTGGTGCGGGTGTGGCGGGTCGTCAAATCGATCAGCGTAATCTTGTCGCCTTTCAGCTTGCGGTCGATAAACCGGCTGAACAGGACGGGGTGCATCTCGGCGAAGTTGTTACCCCACAAGATCAGGACGTCGCAGTGGTCCAGATCATCGTAACAGTTGTATGGCTCATCCACCCCATAGGTGCTGATGTAGCCGGTCACGGCCGACGCCATGCACAACCGGGCGTTGGGGTCGATGTGGTTGTTCGAAAGCCCGCCCTTCATGAACTTGTTGGCGGCATAGCCTTCCGGAACCGTCCACTGGCCGGATCCATATATGGCGAACTTGTTCGGGGCAGCCTGAATCCGTTTCGCAATTGTCTCGATTGCCTCGTCCCAGGAGATGGGAACGAGTTTGCCCTCTTTGCGAAGCAGCGGCGTGGTGAGACGGTCTTTGCCGTAAAGAATCTGGCCGACGTGGTAGCCCTTCACGCAGAGCAATCCCTTGTTCACCTCGGCCTGCCGGTCGCCCGAGATCGCGACCACTTTGCCGGCCTTGACGCCGACTTGCACGTGGCAGCCGGTGCCGCAGAATCGACAGGGAGCCTTTTCCCATGTCACACCAGGGAGAACGGGTAACTCCAGTCCACCGGGCGGCTTCGGCGGGTCCGCCATCGCCCGTGAGTTCAGGACAGCCGTCGCCGCGGCCATCGCCGCGGAGCGGATGAATTGTCGACGGGTCGCTTCAAGCAACGGCATGGGTAACCTCCGCATCGGATTCATCCCATTGGACAAACACTACTTCAACGTTCTCGACGCCCGGCAAGGACGCCGCCCAGTCGTGCCAGTCGTGGGCTGACTTGGGATCGGCAACATCCATCACGACAGCCACGCAAGGGCCGAACGACTCGCCGAGTTCAAATGGACCAGCGGCGGCCAACTCGGCCAGCGCGCCTTTGGCCAAAATCGGGTCGTCGCCGAGCGTCACAACAAGGCCACTGGTGTGCATGGCCGGTCTCCGGTTCGAGCACGTTGATTAGTTCGATTTGACTACCCTATCGTGTGGAAAATAGATATTCAAGATAAAACGAATTGTAATTCTTGAATTCTTCCGTTTAAGTGATTATGCTTACCGCATACACCAAATGGCGGAGTCAGCGTATGGCTGAACAACTTCAATCCGACGCAACATCATCCAGGGCGGATTTGATCCAGCCAAAGAGGATCGGGCTCTGGGTGCTGGGCTTCGTTGGGATTGTTGCCCTGAGCGGAGGGTTGCTGGCTGGGCAGCTGGGGTCGCCGACTCAAACAGGATCACCGGCCGAGCCGACCGTCACCAAGGCGGCGCAGCATCCTGTCCTCATTCGCAAACCCCTCGCGCCGCCGGTGATCTTCACGGATACGCTCGACGAGAAGGGAAAGCCCATAGCCATCATGTGCGCGACCTGCCACGCCACCAAACTCGCCAACCCCGACGCGAGACTCGGTACGCCGCTTCAAAATTTCCATCAGGGCCTGGTCGGCAAACACGGAAACCTGTCCTGCACTTCCTGTCACAATCCTGCCGATGGGTTCGCGTCGCTCCGACTCGCGGACGGCAAAAGCGTGCCCTACACCGAGGTCATGACGCTGTGCGCCCAATGCCACGGCCCGCAATTCCGCGACTACCAGCACGGCGCTCACGGGGGCATGACCGGCTATTGGGATCTTTCGAAGGGCGGCCGGGTGCGCAACAATTGCATCGACTGCCATAACTCGCACGCGCCGAAGTACCCGACCGTCATGCCGGCCAGGGGCCCGAACGATCGATTCCAGGATGGGGGCGGCCATGAGTGACTCGAAGAAACTATCATTGCCCCTCGTCGGCGAGGTCGATCGCCGCACGGCGATCAAGGCGGGGGCGGTAATGCTCGGCGTCGCGGCGTGGGCTGCTGCCATCAAGCCATGGTTCGAGTGGACGGGAGAATTGAGTGGCGACGATTTCCTCCAGAAGCATTACCGGGAACTGACTCCCCCCGAGCTACAGGTGATCCTCAATCGCTTGACCGACGAAGCTCGGAAAGTGACTGGCAAACCGGTAGTCGTCAAGGATCACAAGCCGATTCCGGGCGTTCAGTTCGCCTACGCGCTCAACCTGAGCATCTGTATTGGCTGCCGTAAGTGTGCCGAGGCGTGCCACGTGGAAAACAACCACGATCGTCCCAGCCATCAGAGCTACATTCGGGTCTTTGAAATGCAGAAAGGCGGCATCGACTTTGAAAAGGGAAACGCCACGTACGATCACCCGGTGCCGGCCAAGGACAAGTATTACATGCCGGTGCAATGCCAGCAGTGCGAGAATCCACCGTGCGTGAAGTCTTGCCCGATTGAAGCAACGTGGCAAGATGCCGACGGCATCGTCGTGGTGGATTACAACTGGTGCATCGGTTGCCGATACTGCGAAGCGGCGTGCCCGTACCACGCCCGGCGCTTCAACTGGACCAAGCCTGAAGTGCCCGCCGAGGAAGTGAACCCCAATCAAAGTTACCTTTCGAACCGGGCGCGACCGCAAGGGGTGATGGAGAAATGCACGTTCTGCCTGCACCGCACGCGCGAGGGACGGATGCCCGCATGCCTGGAAGCGTGCCCGACCGGGGCACGGGTGTTCGGCAACATCTTGGATCCAGACAGTGAAATTCGCCGGGTATTGGACAACAAGCGGGTGTTCGTGTTGAAAGAAGAACTCGGCACGAAACCTCGCTTCTACTACTTCTTCGACAAATAACCCGGAGGCCGACATGAAAGCCACGGGTGTGGTGAGCTACTACCGATTTCTGCGCCAGGCGTTGCACATCGCGACGGAAGGCGGCTGGATGTTCTACGCGTGGATGTTCGCGGCCACCGCGGTCGCGCTGGTCGGTGCCAACGCCTGGGCCGTCCAAGTCCGCGACGGCATGATCCGCACGAACATGACGGATCACGTGAGTTGGGGGCTGTACATCGCCAACTTCACGTTCTGCGTCGGCCTGGCCGCCGGCGGGGTGATGATGGTCATCCCGGCCTACCTGTACCACGACCGCGACATGCACGATGTGGTCATCATCGGCGAGATCCTCGCCATTGCCGCCATCATCATGAGTACGTTGAGCGTCGTGGTCGATCTCGGCCGGCCGGATCGGTTCTGGCACTTGATCCCGGGCATCGGCAAGCTCAACTGGCCGATCTCGATGCTGACGTGGGACATTATCGTTCTCAATGGCTATCTGCTGATCAACCTGCACGTGGTCGGCTATCTGCTCTATACCCGGTTCCAAGGAAAGGAGCCAAACCCGAAGTGGTACGTTCCTTTCGTGTTCCTCTCGATCTTCTGGGCCATCAGCATTCACACGGTAACGGCATTCCTGTACTGCGGGCTGGGAGGCAGGCCGTTCTGGAACACCGCCCTACTCGCTCCGCGTTTTCTGGCCTCGGCCTTTGTCTCCGGCCCGGCCTTTATTTTGATCGTGATGCGGGTGGTGCGCGTGGGCTCCGATCTGCCGATGAGCACCGGCCCCGCGAGGGTACTGGTGCAGATCATCCGCGTCGCCGCGGTTATTAACCTTCTCATGCTGTTCTCCGAACTCTTCACGCTCTTTTACGCGGGTGGCGGGCATCTCGCGTCCGCCAAATATCTGTTCTTCGGCGATCACGGCAAGCATGGGCTGGTGGCCTGGATCTGGTCCGCCGTCGCCATGAACATCATCGGCACGGCATTATTCTTCACGCCGGCCGCCTTACGGCGAAGTTCCACGCGCATCGTTGCCTGCGTGTTGTGCGTGGTCGGCATCTGGATCGAGAAAGGGATGGGGCTCATTATACCCGGCTTCATTCCGTCCACCCTTCACGAGATTGTCGAGTACTCCCCAAGCTTGACGGAATGGAAAGTCACCGCCGGAATCTGGGCATTTGGCCTGCTCCTTCTCACCGTGATGCTCAAGGTGTCCGTGGCGGTATTTACCAACAAGATGATGCTCGAACCGACCAACGATTCCACGACTTCTCCACCGGCCGCCACCGGGAGTAATTCATGACCCCGTACGGAAAAACCGCACAGACCGCGATCGCCGCCGTTAGTCGGCTGGCCGAAGTCTACGAGCCGAAAAAGCTGCTCAAAGTGAACTCGGCGGAGATCGCCGAGAAACGACACTTGCCCCAGCCGATCGTGGCCAAAGTGCTCACGATTCTTTCCCAATCGGGAATCGTGAACGGCTCACCCGGCCCCGGCGGCGGCTACTGGCTCGCTCGTCCCCCGGAAGGAATCGCCCTGTACGATGTCATCTCGCTATTCGAACGATTGGAACAGAATGTGAGTTGCCCATTTGGGCCGGACTACTGCGGCACCGGCCCCAATTGCCCGATGCACTTCGACATGCTCAAAATCCGCGAACAGTTGGTGGCGTTTCTAAAAACAACCACGTTCGCCCGTTTCGTCGGCTGGCAACCAACACCCGAAGAACCGCCCAAGCCCCAAGGGAGAAAGCCGCTCGATTTGCTTCCGAAGGGGAGGTAGGGTTTTGAATTAGCGAAGTGATTTGATTTGGGGTGAGAAGGATCACCCTACCCACCGTTGCAACCAAGCGGGGGAGGAACTGAAGTGGCTACACTGTTGCAGTCTGGAGTTCGACGAGGACCAGCGTAAGGTCGTCGAGAAAAACGCGCGTATCGCAGAACTCGGAAAGGCGCTGCACGATCATCTCAACGGCTTGGGTCGGCGGAAGGTCTCGAGTGGCCAGCAAATTCTCCTTTAGGCGTGCCAGCCCGTACAAGTTGTTTTCGCCGCCAGATGCCTCTGTCACCCCGTCCGTGTATAGAAACAACCGATCACCCGGGACGAACCGTTCACGCTGCGTAATCCAGGCGAAGTCGATGCCGATTCCCAACACTGGGCCTTCGGACTTCAGGTCCCGACATTGCTGGGTTTCATCGACCAAGAGGGCGGAAGGATGACCGGCGCCCGCGAACTCCAGGCCGT
>JAIOQJ010000525.1 GCA_021413475.1 Planctomycetota bacterium
CTAGCGACCTGCTCCTCCCCAATGAAGAAGACGCTGAAACTCTTTCTCAACGAATCATCTTGGCGATTCAGGATACCCGACGATTGCAGCCGATCATTGATCGGCTCGGCGAACGTCTTCGATCGCGGACCTGGGACGATATGTCCGCTGACATGCTGCACCTGATCGAAGAGCACTCGTGATCGACAGCAGGACATGGTCATGAGCCTGACCTGGCACCTCATCACTGGTGAATATCCCGACCAACCTGGCGGGGTTAGTGATTACACTCGGTCGATCGCGCGCGGCTTGGCAAATAGGGGCGAGGATGTTCATGTTTGGGCTCCCAATTGTCGATACGCAACGCCACTCGATGATGGCGTCACCGTCCATCGATTGCCGGGTCGATTTGGTTTCCGAACTTTGCATAAATTGGCTGCCACCTTAAATACCTGGCCGCGCCCAAGCCGTTTGCTCGTTCAGTACGTGCCTCATGCATTCGGTTGGAAAGCAATGAACATCGGCTTCGCCCGCTGGCTGAGCCGACGGCGGCAACCCGTCTGGATCATGTTTCACGAAGTTGCATTCCCTTGGCGACGTGGTCAATCTCTCAAGCATCAGTTCCTGGGATTTGTCACCTCGTGGATGGCACGCTCGATCGCTCGCTCCGCGGAACGCAATTTTGTTTCAATTCCGACCTGGAGAGACATGCTTCCAAGGGAATGCCAGGGAAGCGATCGTACCTACTGGCTGCCGATCCCCAGTAATGTTTCAACGAATGTCAATGAGCAGGGCGCGTTGAGCCGCCGAGCTGCCCTGAGCATCGATCCCGTTTCGCCAGTTGTTGGCCACTTCGGCACTTATGGCACGCTCATTACCCAGATACTGAAGCCATCTTTACACGGGATACTCAATCGAAATCCATCAGTTCAGTGCATATTAATGGGCCGAAATAGTGATCGTTTCGCTCAAGAGTTTGCTGGCTATGCAAATCGCGTCCATGCCACCGGTGAGCTACCGCCGGATTTACTCGCCCAACACATATCGGCTTGCGATGTGATATTGCAACCCTATCCCGATGGAATCAGTTGCCGACGCGGTAGTGTCATGGCATCACTTGCTCTCGGGAAATCGGTCGTGAGCACACTTGGTGACCTCTCGGAATCCTTCTGGTCAACAAGCGGTGCAGTCGCTCTAGGCCCAGCTGATAAACCTGATGAGCTCATCTCTCTCATAGAAAAGGTCTTCACCGACAAATCGCAACGTGTTCATTTGGAAACCCGTGCTCGCCAGCTCTATTCAGAGAAATTTGCGATCGAGCGTACGATCAACGTTCTCTGTGGAATTGAGCCAGCCTTGCCTTTCCCAGACGCAGCCAAGTGATTCAATCATCTCGTTGAGCTCTGCCGTCGATGTGAACTTGAGAAATTCGTGAATGTTCAAGATGCCAGGTATCTCGCTTATCAACGGTGTAACTCATTAATTCTCTAGCTCCAAATCATTGCCAAGTTTCGGATCAGCACGTCGTCTCGACGGCCAATCCGTCGCTCCTTCCCCTCACACGATTACATTCGCCAATGCGAATTCTAACGCTCGGACATTCCTACGTCGTTTCGGCTAACCAACAATTGGCATACTCGATGCAGCAAATGGGTGCCGAACGCTGTTCCATTACCATAGCCGGGCCGAGCTACTTCCACGGTCAGGATGATCTGCGTCCCGTATCAATGGAGGTATCACCGAAGTCCCCGTGCCGATTGGTGCCATTGGCGGCGCACCTCACAAGCCGTGTCCACTTCTTCTGGTATGGGCGACGACTGAAGCAACTTTTGCAACAACCCTGGGACATCATTCATTGTTGGGAGGAACCATACATTCTCGCCGGTGGACAAATCGCGAAGTGGATTCCGCGGCAAACGCCGTTCGTCTTTCGTACGGCTCAAAGCCTGGATAAGCGATATCCACCGCCATTTAATTGGATTGAACGCTATGTTGTCCGACGCTCAGCCGGATGGATTTGTAGCGGTCAAACCGTGGCGGACAATTTGATCAGCCGGCGTGGTTACTCCGATCGACCGATGGCATTGATTCCTCTCGGAGTGGATACTCAAGACTTCTATCCGAATCGCTCTTCGGGTGAACAAGTTCTTGCCAATTTAGGATGGTCGCGCAGCGGGCCGCCAGTTGTTGGCTATCTCGGAAGATTGGTCACCCCAAAGGGAATTCAGTTCTTGATGGACGTCCTCGATGGCGTGACGACTCCCTGGCGTGCAATCTTCGTCGGATCGGGACCGATGGAACCGCGAATACGCAAATGGGCAGCTAGTCATGGTGATCGGATCCGCCTATGTACTGATGTGAGCCATCAGCAGGTCCCTGCCTATCTCAATGCGATGGATATGCTTGTCGCTCCCAGTCAGACCACACCTGCCTGGCGCGAGCAATTTGGCCGAATGCTGATCGAAGCCTTCGCAACGGTCTTGCCGGTAGTTGGTAGCGACAGCGGTGAGATCCCCAACGTGATCGGTAATGCAGGTCGTGTAGTCGGCGAGAACGATATGCCAGGTTGGGTGAGTACTTTGACGGAGTTACTCGATCAACCTGAATTACGTCGAACTTTGGGTTTGGCGGGCAGACAGCGAGCTGAGAACGAATACGCCTGGCCGATCGTCGCTCGTAAGCATCTCGACTTCTTCCAGCGAATCCTTGATGCCCGGATTGGTTAAAACCTCAGCACAATCTTTGGCGATTTTGTCGGACTTTCGCGAAGAGGGTTGGCCGAGCATGGATCTATGCGCCGACATGCTCGTCAGGCATCTCGGCCCCGCGAATGAGGAACGCCTAGTTGCCGAGCGGCTCTGTCCCACTTTTCGTCGCCGATTGACCCGATTGCCTTTCGTTGGTAATTGGAATTCGCTCCGCAACGCCGATCGCCTCTTCAATCGCTTCCGCACTTTTCCTCGTTTTCTTCGAAGACGACGACATCAATTCGATCACTTTCATCTATGCGATCACTCGTACGCGCATTTGCTGCATGATCTTCCCGGACAGACAGTCGGCGTCTTCTGCCACGACCTGGATGCGTTCCGTTCCATCCTCGAACCGAGCGCCGATCCACGACCACGCTGGTATCGGTCAATGATGCGTCGAGTGCTTGATGGATTTCAGAAAGCGTCGCTCGTTTTCCATCCCACCCAGGCGATTGGGACCGAAATCGCGAGGAGCGGACTAATCGATCCGGTGAATCTGGTCCTTGCCCATAACGGCGTCTCGCAAGAATTCACCCCAAAGTTTTCCGAGTCAGTAAGTCTACCTTTCGAAACACATGGACATCCATTCCTGCTCCACGTCGGCAGTTGCATCCCTCGTAAGCGGATCGATGTCCTGCTGGATGTTTTTGCCGAGACCAGGAAGCATTGGCCCGAACTTCAATTGATCCAAATCGGCGGCGACTGGACATCGACACATCTCGAACAAATTAATCGCCTCGGCCTGGGAACTTCAATCCAACAACTTCGTGGCCTGACCCGAACGGTACTGGCTGAGTGCTACCGTCATGCACAATTGGTACTCATTCCCAGTTCCGCGGAAGGGTTCGGTTTGCCGGTTGTAGAAGCCCTCGCCTGTGGGGCACCAGTATTGGCGAGCGATATACCCGTTTTGCGTGAAGTGGGCGGAGCCGCTGTGTGGTTCGCTCCGGTTGGAAATGTGGCAGCCTGGAGCGAGCAAGTTGTCATGGCGATGCGTCAACCCGCAACGTTACCAGACCGAGCGGAACGCTTGCAATGGGTCAGCCGATTTTCCTGGCAATCCCAGGCGAAAATCATCGGAACGGCGTACCTTCGCCTCGCCGCGGGCAAGAAGCCTTCCGAGAACCCAAACACCTGATGCGAGTGCTCTTCGTCAATCCGGTGGGGACAATCGGCGGCGCGGAACGCGTGCTGCTTCGTTGCCTCACGTCGCTGAAGAATGACGTCGATGGCGTCGAGCCCATCTTGCTCGTTCTCGATGAGGGCCCGTTGCTCGATGCCGTCCGCTCTCTTGGCATTAAAGCGGTGAGTCTGCCTCTGCCGCCAACTCTCACTGCATGGGGTGATAGCGGTGAACGATCTATTGGACGGCTGCGGCGCTGGATGCGATTCCTTTTGCATGGCATCAGCGCGGCTCCCGCGATTTGTAAATACCTCGCCCGTCTTCGCGTGGCTATTCGACAACTGTCGCCAGATTTGATTCATTCAAACGGAGTCAAAACGCACTTACTACTCGGACTATCGCGGCCCCGCAGAGTGCCGGTCGTTTGGCATGTTCACGATTTCTATTCGTTACGTCCCTTAGCAGAAAAGCTGTTGCGTTTTGCAAGTCGAGGAGCAAAGTCCGCCATTGCCATTTCCGACGCGGTCGCGTCGGATCTCAAGCACGGTTTTCCCGGCTTGCCAATGGTCACCATCAAAAACACTGTTGACGTCGAGCACTTTTCGCCTCGCCCAGCGGATCGAGAAAGGCTCGATGTTCTAGCGGGATTGGACAAATTGCCGGCCAACGGATTCCGAATCGGATTGGTAGCCACGTACGCGCGCTGGAAGGGGCACGAAGTCTTCTTGCGCGCTGCAGCAGAACTCGCTCTTGCCAGGCCCGATTGGCCGATCCGCTGGTACATCATTGGCGGGCCCATCTATCGGACGAGCGCGCAATATACCCTGCTTGAATTACGCAACCTCGCAACAAACCTTGGAATTGCCGAGCGGGTTGCTTTCATTCCATTTCAACAGGATCCGGCTGAGATCTATCGAGCACTCGATGTCGTGGTGCATGCGAGCACACTGCCGGAGCCATTCGGCCTGACGATCGCTGAGGCAATGGCCTGCGGCCGAGCGGTGATCGTGTCAAGCGCCGGAGGGGCCACGGAAGTGTTTACGCCCGGCGAAGAGGCGATCGCCGTCCAACCGGGTGATGCGAGGGGCATGGCGTCGGAGATTGTGGAATTGCTCGAAAATCCCGAGCGACGGATACAACTTGGGGATGCAGCTCGCCGACGAGTCGAGCGTGATTTTCACCCAAACCGTCTAGGTCGGCAACTGCTGAATCTCTACCGGAATTGCCTCACGGCTCGCGAATTTTCAACTCCCGAGTAATCACATCTAATTGATCTCTGGCAAGGGCGTTCCCGGGCTCTCGAACCAGAATGATCTTCACTTCCGACCGCGCTTCTTCAAATCGCTCTAGTTCGCAAAACACCCGAACCAATTCCAGCCGGCAATCGTGAAGTTGTTGGTCCTTGAGAAGTCCCTGCTTGAGAATTGCCACACTTTCGTTGTAGCTACCCTGTTCGAAAAGAATTCGTCCTAGTAGCCAATCGTCCTTCGGCGCGCGCTCGGAACCCTTGCGTTCAAGCAATCCGCGCGCTTTGGCCTGAAACGGTTCTCTCTTTTCTCTAAAGTCCTGGACCGAGTCGGGGTAAAGATTCAGCGCGGCCGCATGAATGACTTCGGGTTGTTCAGGTAAGACTTTCTCGATGATTTCGATCGAGGTCAGGTGGATGGCGGCGTTCTTTAAGATCGCTGAAAGATGTCTCGTCGATAGAGTGAGACTTTGCCGCCAATTCTTCCACGCATCGTCGAAAGCAGCCCGGCCAAAGCTCTCCAGACCGCAACCGTACCATAGTGTTGGATTGGTCGGCGAAGCTTGACGAGCACGCTCCAGGTAACGAATAACGGGGTCAGCCCGCTGAAAGCGATTCTGGTAAAGTGCCAATCGGGCCTGTGCCAGCGAACCAATTGGGCAAAGATCACGAGACCGACGCCAGGAGAGTAAAGCCTCCCGCAATCGCGATTCGGCCACCTCCGAAGTTTCAGCTTGTCGAGACCAGCCGAGATAAGCATCGCCGAGATCAAAATGGAGTCGAGAACTCTCGGGTTGGTAGAGAACAGCCGCTCGTAGATAAGCAGTTCGCCGAAACGCGGCATCCGGTTCTTCTGATCGTGACTCGATGATCGCGGCATTCTCATATCGCTTGGCTCGATCCCTTTGATATCCATCCCAGACAACCAATCCAGCGAGTACGATCATCGGCACCGCGAGAAGAACTGAAATCGAGCGAGGAATGGTGACGTAGTCTTCCGCCCGCACTTCGCTTCTAGCCGCGACAACTTGTGCTGAAACGGTCATTGCGAGCAATGCCACGGCCGGGACGTGAATACCATAATCAACGGTACTTTGGAGGACGATCGCCCAGAAGCCAACCAAGCCGCCGAGAACAAGCCAACCGATGGATCGGTCAGCAAGGCGTCGATAATTTCGAATGCCCGCGTAAGAAACGAAAGCGATGAGGGCCAGTGTAAGCCCCAGCCGGATGATGCCGCCTTCGACCAGTGCTTCGACGTACTCGTTGTGGGCGTGATTGTAAACGAATTGATCGGTATCAAAGATGCGCCGTGTGCGGAGCTCGATCAGTTCGAAACTACCGTTACCCGTTCCGAAGATCGGGAACGACGGACAGATCTGGAGAGATTCACGCCAAACCTCCAGCCGTCCCCCTGTGATGTTCTTATTTTCCGGGAGATTGTATCGCTGCTCGATTTTCCCCCATCCGTACCAGGCCATGAAAATCCCGACGCATGCCGTCAAACCGGCGATCCATCGAAACGATCCTCCCTGCTGCTTGCCCCACACGGCCCAAACCAAGCCGCCAATCATTGTCGAGCCGAGCAAACAGAACAGACCGCCGCGTGATAGGCTCAAAACATTGGCGGCCGACATCACGAACAGGGCTGCCAGCAACCAGATCGCTCGAGGATTCTGCAAGACCGCGGTCTTTTTCTTGGTGGATGCAAGCAACAATCCAAGACCAAGCCCGATGCAAACATTGATGTAGAAATCAAAATGGTTCCGGTGGAGAAACGGGCCGAACGCGCTGAATTCAGTCTTGATGCTCCAATAAATGAGGGTTCTTGGCGACGAGAGAAACTGCGCGATGGCCAGAAAGCTCAGGAGTGTTCCATTGACCACGCAAACCCAGGCAAGTCGATAGAAAAATGCTGGGGAGGCCAGATTCTGAATGACAGCGGCAAAGACGATCGTCGCAATCAACACTTTGATCAAGAAGAACCGTGAATCATACGGAGTAAGGCTAATCGGGCGCGATGATGGGTGATGGGTATCCAATTCACCTGGGAGCAGTTCACGTTCGATTGGCAATGATTCCCGGATCAACTCCGCCGAGGCAGGCGAAAGTGTCGCCAAGAGTTTCTGCGGCAATGGAATGATTTGGCAGAAACAATAAATGGCTAGCAGGGCCAGGAGGAGAGCAGGGATTGCCCCTCGCTGAGAAACTTTGCGAGCAACTAATAATTGCGATGCCCAGAGAATGAGCAGAATGGCGATCCCAAAACTGATCGCAAAACGGAACACGGGGTCTTCCGACCCGAGGAGCCAGGGTGAAATGACAATCAAAAGATAAACAACCCCCTCTATCGCCGCTCGCAGATATCCTTCAAGCGGTGAGGGGGTTTTGCCACTGGCTGAATTGAGTTGCGTCAACGTACTCGCAAACATCAATCAAGGTTTGTAGATCGTAAATGTTTCGCAGTAATTGTTCATCGTCACCGAGAGAGAATCACCGTCCTGCGTGGTCGACGGAGGCTGTACCGACGTACGGGCCGTATTTTCCGGGACTGCTGGCACACTCGCAGTTGCAGGGGAATTGATGGCCTGATAGCCAAGCGCTATCACGCCGACTGCAAGGAAAAGAGCGGTGACAACAACCGTCATCACGCCAAGCTTGCGTTTTTGGGATGGCCGATTCATGGTTGAATCTCGTTAAGGTAATATCGAATCCTGTAGAAAGTCTACCACAACGGATTATGCCTGTCTTGCCCAAAATAGGAATTTCACGGCCCTTTCATCATTTCGAATTCCCGGGCCAGAGCCATTTTGAGCTGGAGTTTCTCCGAAGACCATAATGGATTTCATCCAAGTGCGTGTAATAGCCTTTTCCCTCCTGCGATCCACTGCAAATTCCGATCAGTCGTCCTTTCTGATCAATCAAAGCGCCGCCAGAACGGCCTTCAATGGGTGGGATTCTGGTTTGCCAGAAAAAAGCAGTGCCCCCCTCCTTGTTTCGCAGCAGCTTTCGAGCCAGCGATTCGTCAGCAGCTACCGTCGGGGCTTCGCTTTCGTGCCACCCCACCGAAAAGACCGCTTTGGGAAACCGCTTTAGTTCCGGCGAAATGGCACTGATCGCGAGAGGATCAATATCTACTCCCATTACGGGGAAACGGACACAGGCCAGATCTGGCTCAGGATCTCCCCACAATACCTCGAGATCACTAAACGCATGGGTGCGTGGGGTACTTCCGAGACTTCTGGAGAAGCACTCTATTGTTTTACTCTGTCTTACTACGTGATTCGCTGTTAGTGCGTAATAGAACCCATCCTTCTTGCCGACGATGATCCCGCTACCCACTGATCCAGTATCTTTGCAATGAATCCGGATCGTGGCAGCACGGGCTTCGAACCCCGCACCTACGCCCAATTGGGGGTCAGCGGAACATGCGAAGATTAGACAGACAAGACTAACCATGGTTACGTTCCAAAATTTTATCCAGGTTCCGTAGTCACTGGCCTCTCGGCCAAGTTCGCGAAGTTCTCCAGAAAATCTTCACACAATAGAATCCTTCTCCTTCGCAAAACCATTAAACCCGGCGTAACTCGCAAGTCGATTAAAAGAGTGAAGTCCGATACATCCTCTCGACATTCTACGAGGATCCCGCCATGCGGGGAATTCGAATTGCTCTGGTGTTCGTGTTGTTGTCCTTCGGCACTGGGTGCAACCTGGTGAAGCTGATCTCGTACAACGCGTACAACGAAACGACCCATTATTTCGACAACCTTGGCGTCACTCATCGCGCCTTGAAACTGGCGGAAGAATCTTGGGTGGATTACTATGCGCGTCATGGCGGGTCGTGCGCGGATGGCGCATTCAAGGACGGCTACATCACGGGCTTCGCGGATTTTCTCGATTACGGGGGCAACGGCGCGCCGCCTGCCATGCCGCCCGCGAAGTATCGACGCAAACGCAATCTCGATCCAGAGGGCCATGAAGAGATTGGTGAATATTACCTAGGTTTCGCGGCCGGGGCGAAGGAAGCCAAAGCGAGCGGATTGCGCCAATATTTCCTCATTCCCCTTTCGACTCCACTCGCGGGACCTCCCACCGAGACGGCCTTGCCGCCCAATCAATCGCACTTGGATGTGAAGGAACCGTCCAACAAGCCCGAAGCTGAATTGCTGCCCCAACCCATGACGGTCCCGATGAAACCGTCAGTTGATCCCGCACCGCCGAAGGCACTCGAACCACCGGTTAAAATGCCGATGAAGCCGCTCATTCCTCCACAAGGACAAATTCCGCTCGAACCGCGGAACAGTGCGGAGCGGCCGAGCGCCTTTGCAACAAGTCGACAAACAGGACCGGAAATATTGCCGCCCACGAGCCCGCGTTTCGCTGAGGATCCACCAGTGACGGTCCCGGCGACCCGCCAAAACACAACCAGCCCAGAAGCTTTGCCGCCCGCGTATTCTCGTATGAGCGGAGAACCGCCGACCGCAATCCCAACGAACCGTCCGAGCCGTCCTGAGACCAAGATTTCAACGGGGACGCCCTATAACCTCATCCTGCCGCCCCAGGAGAGTACTCCTGTTCAACCGCAACGCCCACTGCCACTTCCAGAAGGTCCATCCGTTGAACAGCAACAGCCATTGCCGCCTCAAAAAGCACCGTCCGCCCAACGTCAGACGCCGACTGAGAGGCCCGTTCAAAGTTTGCCTCGTGAGTTCAGTCTCCCGAACTTGGGTGGACCCGCGAGTCGCTGAACATAATGTCATCAACACGAATCGATTTGATTACCGGAGGTCTCGTTCGCACATGAACGCCAATATTCTCCGCACTTGCTCCGCGAACGGTCTACCGTCACGCTCGGCTCGGCTGCTATTCCTGGGGATGTTGCTGATGGCCTGCGGGTGCGCCGCCGTCGCCAACCCCATCGCCGATGGCATACCCGTCAAACAGCTTCCTGATGAGTTTCGCGGCAAATCTCGCGAAACGCTCAAGCAGATTCCTCTGACGTATCTGCGTCAGCAGCCAATTAATGACCACAAGGTGGGTCCGGGAGACATTCTCGGAATCGGCATCGAGAACGTGCTAGGTGAACCGAAGCAAGCACTACCCGTAACCACGAATTCGCAGACGGGCCAACCGCCTTCGCTTGGTTTTCCGATCGTCGTGCAAGACGACGGCACCATCGCGCTTCCCTACGTGGATCCGATCAAAGTCGAAGGCATGACTTTGATTGAGGACGTGCTCAATGCTCTGACACGTAGCGGCGGTCTCCCCGGCACGGATGCCAAGAACGAAGTAATCATCTACAAGAAGAATCCCAGGAAGGGGAGCACGGATAGCATTATTCGCATTCCTCTCCGAATCAAACCGGGAGAGAAGGCACCGTTCGCGCCCGAGGATATTCTTCTCGACAACGGCGATATTGTAGCTCTCGAATCGCGTGATGCTGAAGTGTTTTACACGGCGGGCCTCATTGGCTCCGCACAATATCCGTTGCCTCGCGATTATGATCTCGACATCGTGCAGGCCATCGCTCAGGTCCGTGGAACGTTGCTGCAGGGTGGCTTCGGGCAGGCACAATTCGTTGCCAACGTCCTCAGTCCGGGCCTGGGTGGACCGTCGCCCAGCTTGGTGAGCGTTTTACGCAAAACCGCTTCCGGCAAGCAATTGACGATTCGCATCGACCTGAACAAGGCGTTCAAGGACCCGCGCGAGCGGATCCTGGTTCAGCCTGGCGATATCATCGTCATGCAGGAAAAGCCGGGCGAATCGGTTGCCCGTTACCTGTACCAGACCTTCCGCTATACCTTTGTCGGCAGGATCCTGCAGGGCAACGATGCAACGGTTGACGTCAACGGCATCTTCCCGTAATCGTTTGTCGAATGCAAATCAGGCGGTTGCTCGGGTCTCGGCCCGGGCGACCGCCTTTTTCGTTTGGACATCATGTCCACAAGCGAGAGAACCAGGATCGCCGGCGCGGTGCGGCGGGAGGATGGAGCATCAATGTTCGACCACGAAGAACCGCCAAACCATTGCTCGTGCAAATCTGTTCCGCATGCACGCCAGGTACCCAGCGATTGATCAACTCGGCCGCTGCCGCAATTCGCGGTGCGCGACGTCGCGGCGAGTGTCCGTCCGATCCCAGTAGGTGGACGATGCCGCGAGTGATCCAATCCTTCAATGCTCGCTCGAAAGCCGCACTCGGCGGTGCCGTGATACTCCCCGTTGAGATTTGCACGAGGCAGCCCAGATTAATCAACTCCTCGATCGCACCGGGCTCATGAAGCAATTCGGGCGTTCGTTCGGGATGGGCGAGGATCGTTCGCACCCCTGCCGCGCGCAAGTCGCGTACGATGGAACGGAGATCAACGAACAGGTTGTGGGGCATCTCAAGCAGAAGCCATTGTCCGCGATCCGCGACCGTGAGGAGCCGACCTTCCGTGAAATCATGGACAACATCGGGATGGACCATCACTTCAGCGGTGGGAAATACTTCGAGCGGGATACGGGCGCGCAGAAGCTCTTGGGAAAGGAGCGACGCCGCCTCGCGGATGCGGGACGGCGTCACCAAAGGATACTGTTCGTTCTGATGCGCCAAGGCTACGCTGTGCCCCACACCCTCTTCGGCCGCCATCATGCGGCACATTTCGACGGCTTCTTCCTGAGTCTGTGGGCCATCATCCAACCCGGCGAGGAGATGGACGTGCAAATCTGCCAGCACGGCCACTCGATCACCTTGCCTTGGCGGGAAGAGCTTCCGGGACTTCTTCGGCATCGTCGCCGTAAGCATATTGATACGCGTAGCCGTAGCCGTAGCCGTAGCCGTAGCCCTTGGACATGTCATCCATGCCATTCACGACGACGCCGATGACGTTGGCACCGAGTACCGCGAGGCGTTCTTTCGCCTGCTCGGCGAGCGGCCGACTGTTCTTCGTCATGCGAATCGTCAAAATGACGCCGTCAACACGTTGCGCGACAACAGAGGGATCGCTCACCGCCAAAATGGGCGGAGTATCGATCAGCACGTAATCGTAGTTCTTCTTGATTTCTTCCAGAATCTCCTGGAATAGAGCCGAGGTCAATAGATCGGCGGGATTGACCGGTCGAGGACCGCACGGCAGAATCGACAGGCCCGGAACCTCGCAAGGACGAATCGCCTCCTCGAGTTCGGCCTCACCCGCGATAACCGAAGCGAGACCGACATCCGCATCACCCAGTCCAAAAATCTTGTGTACGCGGGGTTTGCGGAAGTCCGCATCAATCAGGATCACTCGTTTGCCCGACTGGGCGATTGAAGTTGCCAAGTTGGAGATCAGCGTCGATTTCCCGTCGCCAGGATTCGGGCTGGTCACCTGGATGACCTGATGACCTTTCCCGCGAGTACTGAAGAACAGCGAGGTGCGCACACCGCGGTACGCTTCGGCCTGCACCGATTTCGGAGCATGATGCACCACCAGATTCGGATCGATGGGATTCTCGGTGAGGATGGATGGTTCGTAAGGCGTCAACGGGGGAACCTGTCCAATCACCGTCAAGCCAAGGCGGCGACGAACTTCGTCCAACGATCGGAAACTGCGATCAGTGACTTCGGCCAAATAGGCCAAGCCGCAACCAAGCACCAGACCGATAAACGCCGCTACACCCAGCGAAGTCAATAACATTGGACTTACTTTTGTACCAGTCACGGCCGGCGTGATCGTTTCGGCATCGAACAGCCGCGCATCACGCGCCATTTCAATTTGCCGTTTGCGCTCTTCCAGATTGGTCCGTTCCTTCAGCATGTGGTCATAATTGTTCTTGTGGATGATGAGAACTTCCGTGTTTTGTTCAAGCTTCCGTACCGCTTCCCGGTCCGTATCAAGCGACTCTTGATAGTCCTTGATCTTGATGTCATTCACCTCCTGCTGAGCTTTCAACACTTTCAAGTAAAGTTCAAGGGGGTCTCCCTGAATCACGGGAGTCTTGACGGCATTGTTTCTCGCCATCTGGTCTTTGACGTATTCCTTGATGAGCTCAACCCGCTTGCGAAGTGCGATCACATCCGGATGATCTGATCCCAGCCGCTGAAGCAATTCTTGCTCTTGAACCTTCAATTGAAAGAGAACGTCATCAACGGACCGTGGAGTTTCGGGTGGGCCAGCATCCTTGATCTTTTCGGGCGACGACAATTGAAAGAGCTGATACAGGACCGCTTTGTCCGATCCTTCATTGATGGCCTTTTGAATCAACTGAAGCCTGCTGTCCAGATCCCGTTTGCTCGAAACCAGCTCGAGTTTTCGGCTTTCGTTGATGTTGATTCGGCTCTTCAGATCACTTAAATTCACCGAACTGGCTCCCTGCAGCCGTTCGCTGGCCGAGGTCAATTTCTTCTCGAGATCGGTCAATTCCAACTGGACTTTCTCCATGTTGGTGACAAGCCGCTTTAGTTGTTCATCGGTGAAACTGCCGACCGCCCCATCGAGCGACTGCTTGTAGGCGTCAATCACCGCGGTGACAATCAACGCGCAATCCTCGGCACTGGGGCCCTTGAAGGAAATCGTGAGCACATTGCTACTGGCCCCCGTGGCGACATCCTTGTTACGCGAGACTTTCAGTCCGGAGCCGATGTAGCCTTGCATCTCGGCAGGCGGGATGGGATTCCGAAGCGGCTGGTTCTCAAGCTTGAACGCCGCGGCCTTCAATATCGTTTGGCCGAGTAGACGGGCTTCCTGAGTGGCGACATAG
Organism: Planctomycetota bacterium; assembly: GCA_021413475.1. Taxonomy (GTDB): domain Bacteria; phylum Planctomycetota; class Planctomycetia; order Gemmatales; family Gemmataceae; genus JAIOQJ01. The sequence continues at coordinate 13,817 of JAIOQJ010000525.1, forward strand.
TCCTCAACGTAGGAAACTCTCGCGAAATCGCCGCCATTGTTGGGAAGCGGATCGGAGCGCATTTTCATGACGACGACTTGAGCCGACGATTGATAGGTCGGCGCTTTGTTCAAATAGTAGACGAATCCGATGGTCAAGCCGACTGCCGTGCCGAACAGCAGCAAAGCCTTATGTCGCCAAAGCGCGGTGAAGAAACCGGTTCCCGAGCCAGATGACGACACATCATCTAAAACATCTTCATGTACGGTAGCCAAGGTAGTAGCCTCAATGATGTTCCACGAATCGATATTGAAAGACAGCTGGCCTAACTTCCGGCCGGGATCGCACTGGCGATCGGCATCGGTGTATTGTTTTCACGAGACTTGGTCACGGTCGATTGCTCTTCAGCCAAGCGATGCACTTGCAGAACGGTGTTCTTAATCATGTCCGCGAGTTGCTGGAGCACGATCCAAACCGGAGCGTGCGTGCAAACTCCCGTCGCACTGACGCGCCCGATCACCTGACCTCCCATGGTGATCGGCAATTCGGCCTTCCATTCGTGTGGTTCTTCTTCGCTGCTTGAGTATACACCGAATCGGTCCCACCGAGCGTGATAATTCTCATGGAGCGCCGGCGCATTGACATTCAGACAGATGGTCCGCAAATCGTACTGTAGGGCGGCAGACGTCAGATCGTCCCACACGGCCTGCCATTTCACCGAACCTTGCAACCGTACCTCGAGTTGATGACTGCGATCGGCCTCGCCGCCATGACGCATCAAAGCGAGCAGGGCACTAAATTTCCCTTTCATCAACATAAACTCGGCATGACCGAACAATCGAGTAACCATTAACAGAATGACCACGACACCCGCCGCGGCAACCGCATAAATATCATTGTGATACATGATGGTCGCCACAGCCCCGGCTGAGGCGATCATGCCGAGAACAAGTACCAACATGAGTACCAACGGGCGGTTCATTCCGCTACGAAGCAAACAATGATGTAAGTGCCCACGATCCGTGGTGTAGATGCTCCGTCCCGTCAGTTTTCGGCGAGCGATCGCGGCCAGCGTGTCAATCAGAGGGAGAATTAATACCGCCATCGGCACGGCCAGCGTCATGGCAGTGGGACCCTTTAGCGAACCCTGAATAGCCAGCGAGCCGATCACCAAGCCAATCAGCATGCTGCCACAATCGCCCAGGTACACCGTGGCGGGCGGCAAATTGAAGCATAGGAAACCGAGTAAGGCCCCAGCGAGAGCGACCGAAACGATCGCGACATAAGCATTGCCAATCAAGACCGCGATAACGGCCAGACTAACGCAAATGAGAATGCCGATCAGTCCCAGAAGGCCATCCATGCCATCGATGAGGTTGATCGCATTGATGATGCCAATCATCCAGAGATAGGTCACCACGACGCCCAACGGCCCCAGTTCGATCTGCACGCCGAAAAGGGAAATCGTTTCAATCGAAAGATGACCGCAATACACGAGCAAGCTGATGGCAATAAATTGGCCGAGGAGCTTGTGCCTGCCGCGAAGCCCACGTGCATCGTCGAGGATGCCGACGACAGCGATAATCGCGGCCGCTCCCAACAGGCTGCCAAGTCGGGGTTCGAGACGGAAAATATCGTTGAAATCGAGGGCGATGAAAGCCACGCCACTGATCGAAGCGGTCATCGCGACAAAAATCGCCAGGCCGCCCGCTCGAGGAATCGCGCTATGCTGATGTTTGCGACGGCCATCCGGTCGATCGACCAAGCCAATCCATTGAGCGATATCGCGAAATAACGGCGTGCAAATCAACGAAAACAGAAAGGCCAAGCCCAGTACGGTACCGATGGTGTAGGAGTCGTTGGAGAACACGACAGCTTTCCTGCTCGGGATCAAACACGTGCGGCAATCATCCATCCGTGGTGCCGGGTTACACAAGACTGGAACCGCGCCATCCCTGGTCGAGGAAGGATCCAGACTAACAAAAGATCGCCAGAACCGGCAAGTTCTGGTTTGTCGATTTCAGCATCTCAATCGCTACCGAATCACACCAAACTAAGGGTGCGATGCCGATACCACTTCAGTTCGTGGAATCCGCATCACCGGTAGAATGAGAAAATCAATCATCGAGAAGGGCGACTTTGCGAGCCTAGATGGGCACCCAACTTTCTCTATTGAACGCCAATGCCGAGTATTTCTCAAGCAAAAAATGGGAAGATCGCATGAGGATTGTCTTTTGAAGGGGTTATACTCCCACCTCAACACGATCACTGATGCACGGCACTGAACAAACGTTATTATAGGCCGCCACCACGCCACAAGTTCTGATTTTAGACAACGAATTCGGATAACTCGATTAAGACGTAATAATTTCACGGTCAAGCAATCATAAATACACTTGAATATTTAGATCGACTTTCGCGATTGGCAATTCACAAAACACGCTTTTGACACCAGTCGCGCTCAGATACAGTCACCTAGTTGTTCCAGGTCGGGCCCAAGGGCAGACGTTATACAGTTCTTTCGCGAACTCCTGGGTGAACAAATTAATCGATTGGTCGCCTCGATCGCTCCAGCGAGAAGCACTGATCAGAACTGTCAAGCGGGCTGTCTGGTTCGGCGGCTTGGACACAAGGCGATCGCGAATCCACGCATGACCCGGTCCTGACGGATCGGCATTCAATTCGTCCTCGTTAGTCCAAATGTGGGTCCCTTCCTGAGTCCAATAGGTGACTCTCATCTTTGTTCGATCTAATTCGTAATGCCGAATCGTAGCGGAAAACGCAATATTCTCCTCGATTTCGAGGTGTTGCGAACCTTCATGCGATTTGCGGAAACCACGATTCGGCAGACAAATATCAGGATGATGGTGACCTTTAATTGAAGTACTCGCTTGCCAGAAAATGACCCAAACTCCAATTTCCTGCCCGAAATCGTTGCGATAAATGCGTGAAATCGCTTTATCGCAAGTGAGTGTTGTTTGAATCTCCTCCGGGATCGGCACGTCGTTTCCTTGCCATTCGCCGATCTGAAGGGGAATTTGCTCGATGAGCGCCGTCTGCTGGATCTGCGTGACCCGTTCGCGACCGGCGACAAACGCCAAGGCACTGACCGCTAGTCCCAGACTCAACAATGTCGATGCAAGCCAAAATCCACGGTAAACGGGCCAGTTGACCGCTCTGGGTTCTGGCTCGGGCACAACCGCTGCCTCGTTCGGCCGTAGGAATTGCGACAAGAGCAGCACAAATCCCAGGCCGATGAGGACCATAACAATGCCAAGAATTTCGTGCGGCGTTCCTTGAATGGCATGGACGCCGATCCCTTCCTGCAATGCACCCGTGATCATGATGCGCAAGGCGTTGACGGCGGCGATAACGGGCAAGGCGAGGCCAAGCATCACAAGCCCGCGAATCAGTCCAAACCCACGATAATGAGCGACGAACGCAGCGATCGCGAGTAGGGCAGTCACTGAGCGGACACCGCTACACGCTTCAACCACTTCCAGACCGCCGCTGGGGAGATGCAATTCGAAACCTTGCCGCCGCACGTTTGCTCCGAACGCACGCAAGCCATGTTCCGCGAGCCAGGTCGTGACGATTTGAAGTTGATTCTGCAAAGGGCCTTCGATCCGGAGCGGGATCGGTAGGGCCAGAAATAAGAAAGCGATGGGAAAAGCGAATGTCCGCAACCAGGACCAACCACCCACGAGAAGCACGGCCCCGGCCACGGCCAGCGCCCACGAGGCGGTCATCCACCACAACAAAATGATCCGTGGCCCGACCTGAGCGAGCAGATAATACGCCGCGGGAGCGGCCAGAGCGCCGACGATGACCAACGGAAGCCCCAGCCATGTCGGGCGAGGCTCGTCGAGCGACGGCCAGCTACGCCATACCAACCAGCCGCACGCCAGCAGAATCAGGAAGCGATCCGAATAGTCGGGGTTCGCGCCCCAATAACGAGCCATGCTCAACAACAGAAATACGCCACTCAGTGACAGGACGAGCCCACCAAGTGCGATCGGGAGCGGGATCGATTTCGAGCGAAGCACATCCATCAAGGTGACTTTGCAAAGGGCGATGGATCAACACGGAAAAAAGCCCGAGCGTCAGCGAGAATAGCGATTCCCTCCGGCGCTCGAGCTTTATTTGAAGACACCAAATTCGCCGCACGCTCCGCGTGAGATTGTTACACAACTGGAGCACACGGCACATTTAAGGATTACTTCTTCTCTTCCTTCTTCTCATCCTTCGGGTCGGCCTTTTTCGGCTCCGGCGTGTGTTTCGTCTTCAAGAAGGTAAACAGCGCATCACCCTTCTTCCGATTGACGAAGACACCCTGGCTCGTCACGGCCTTCTCGATGTTCTCATAAGCTTCCTTAAACTTCGAGAGATCTTTCTGAAGGCTGGCGAGATAGTACGCCGTGTCCGGGCTAGCCTGGCCGCCGCTGACTGCCGCGCCCAAAGCTTGTTCGGCATCTTTGAGCCGACCGAGCTTGAAGTAGCACCAGCCAAGAGTCGCCAAAGCTTCCGGTGATTTGTTGTACTTGCGGACATTGTCTTCCGCGTACTCCAGACCACGCTTCTGTTGCTTTTCGTCCGACATTTCGATCAGCACCAGCGCCATCTGGTTTGAAGCAAAGAAGTCGGAAGGGAAGAGCCGCAAAATTTCAGAGAAGCAGGTCTCCGCGAGCGGAAGATTGTTCTCGTAGCGAGCCTGCAAGCCAATCAGACCGAGAGTCTCGCGCGAATTCGCATCCATTTCCTTGGCGATCGTGATCTGTTCTTTCGCGGATTCGAGCTTGCCCGTGTCGAGCAACCAGCCGCCGTAGGATTGATGAACGCGAGCTTTTTGCTTGTTGAATTTGACGTTCTCGTCGATGTCTTTGCCGTCCTTGTCCTTGGCCGGCTTCTTATCCTTATACTTTTCGAGCGCCTTGGCGAACCATTCTTCGGCCTTCTTCGGGCCGTCCTTCTCGCCGCTCGCGCCGTGCAGGAGTCCCATCGAGACTTCAGCCGGTTCCAGATTGCTGTCGTCTTTCGAAGCGGTAAGCAGTTCGGCGTAAACTTCTTCCTCTTTCAATGGCTTGATCTGGAACAAGGCACGCGCCAACCGCTGACGGATCTGGGCGTTCTTGGGCTCGAATTCCAGCCACTTCTTCAAATTGACTTGAGTGTTCGCCCAGTCTTTACGGGCTTCGAAAGCAGCCGCGAGCCCCGCGCGGGCTTCTTTCTGGTAGATCTTCCGCTGGTTCGGTGTCCATGTCGCGTCTTCATCGCTGGCGTAGGTGAGCGCGACTCGGCAGCACAGGTAGGCTTCCGTGAAGCGGCCTTCTTCCAAAGCGATCGAGCCCATCGTCAGGTAGATCTCGGGATGATTCGGGTTTTCGGCCCCGGCGATCTCGAGAACTTGGCGAGCCGCCTGTTGGCCTTCTTTCGTCTGTCGAAGCAAGCGTGCCAGCATCAACCGAGCCGGCGGCAATTCCTTGTCGCCATCGGTCGCCTTCTTGAGCTTGGCAAACGCTTCATCGAATTTCGATTCGAAGAAGAGCTTCTTCGCCTCGATGATCAGCGGGTTCTTTTCCGCTGCATCGGTCTTGTCCTTGGGGACAGTGGAATCGGGTTGCGCCGCGAGATCGCTCATGCAGCACAGGGTCCCCAGCGCGAGCAGGGGAGCGATCAGCAATCGAAATCGTGTTCTGTTCATGGTTACTTTCTTTCAAGGAGAGCTTGAGCCTTTTTCAGTTCCAGAGTATCGGCGGGCGAGCAAGGGAGGTTGTTAGCAAGCCTCAGATTCCGCCTTGCTTCGTCCGAATTCTTCAAATAATAGTGAGCAAGGGCGAGATGCACATATCGGGTTGCGCTCGGCGCGCTGGCGACCGATCTGGTCAAATAGCCCCGAGCCGAGTCGTACCGACCTTTTGCAAGTTGGACGATACCCAGAGTTCCGACATGGATGTCGGATAAACGATTTTCACTCTCCGCTTTGCGGAGCGGTTCGGCCGCTCGGTCGGCCGCGTCCGGGGTTTCCAAAGCCTTCAGATAAATCCACGCGATGTTATTCGCCACGCTTAAGTTATCGGGGTCCTCCTTTTGAACACGCTCGAAGGCAAACAAGGCCTTACGAGCTCGCTCCTTATTCCAGGTGGGCACTTCCACGGTTGGAGCCGCCCAGTTAAGATAACTGTTGCCCAACACCATGAAAAAAACGGGGTCGTAATCGCTCTTGAATCGTTCCAGAATTTTGTTTGCAGCCTCCGCGGTCTTTTCATTGAAGCCGGCACTAAACGCGGAACGCATCGCGCCGCGGGTCATCGCCAATGAGGGGGCTTCCGCCACCAGCTGATCGATGAAGGAAAACGCATCGTCTTTCGCCTTCGCGGCCGTCTCGAG
>JAIOQJ010000076.1 GCA_021413475.1 Planctomycetota bacterium
CACGATTGCTCGAAGCAACGATGAGAACTTCCCCAACACTACTACCGAACTGAACTTCGGCGCCCTGACTCAAGTTGACAAGGGCACGTTTTTCTTCCGGACGATCGGCGGCGGCGGAATCGGCGGCACGCCCAGCATCACTACTACCAACGTTCGTTTCTCAGGCGGGCTGCCCATCGTCGGAGCAAACGGCACGGGCACCCAGACCGGCATCGTTCCTTTCGCGGCCTCGAACGTCAGCAACGTCAACATTTCCCGTCATCGCGGCCTGATCACTTACGATGCCACGAACGGCGTTCAAGCGTTGCTTGCAACCGATGCCATTTATTTTGTGCAGGCGACAACGGCGTTTACCGCCGGGCATAACAACAATTTCGCCCAGGACGTTTCGGGAACTCTTGCTCTGAGTAGTTCGATTTCCATCAATTCGCTGGTGGTTGACGGTATTTATTCAAACCCTAACTTAACTGGCTCGGGAACGCTGACAATCGCCAGCGGTGCCGTTGCCGCGTTCTCGCAATTGATTCTCGTGGGGCCGACGTTTAACTTCGGGGCGAACACGGGTTACTTCTTCGTTGGGGCCGGCGATATTCAGTTCACCAGCACCAGCCAGATCACCGGCAGCGGCGGCGTGGTCGTCTCCAGCCTCGATACAACCGGCAACGGCTTGGCCTTCTCCAACTCGGTCCCCAATGGCTTCTCGGGTGGAAGTTTTCAGGTCAACGATCCCGCTGGAATCTTGACGATTCCCGGCCAGATTAGCGGCCCCGGCGATCTCGCCAAACTGGGCACGGGCCAGCTTCGACTTTCGAACAATGCCAACAACTATCAGGGCAACACTTCCATTCAAAGCGGCACTTTGCGAACGACCGTCGCCAACGTGCTGCCTTCGACCACGATCGTCGTCTTGGGAACGCCAAGTTCTTCCACGGGCGGCACGCTCGATTTGTTTGGCAATAGCCAGGCGGTTGCCGGCATCGGCATTGCCTCCGGCAACACCGCCGGTTCGTTGAATGTCATCACGTCGACGGCGGCCGCGACGTTTACCGTCAATGGTTCGAGCGACAGCAACTTCAGCGGTGTCATCAGCGGTGCCGGCTTGGCGTTGACCAAGAACGGGACCGGCACGTTGATTCTCGGTGGGACGAATACATACGGCGGTGTCACTCAAGTCCTCGGCGGCACACTACTCGTCAACGTTAGCATCGCCTCTGCCACGACGGTAAGCAGTGGTGCGGCGATTGGCGGCAGCGGTTCTGTCGGTGGCAATGTCACACTGAATAGTAACGCCTCCATCACTCCAGGCAGCGGGCAATCGATGGGGACACTCACCGCATCAAGTATCACCTTGAACGGCGGTGCTCGTTACATCTGGGAAGTGAATGCGGTACCGGCGTCTGGCACTCAAGGAACGAACTGGGATTTCTTGAGCGTCAGCGGCTTGGCGAACGGTTCCGCGAACTCAGGCACGCCGTTCGTCATCCAAATCGTTCCGGCCGGCAGCCCCGTGACGAATTTCAACAACCAAGCGACCTATTCGTGGACGATCGCCACCTTCGGCAGTGTCAGCGGCTTGACCAGTTCGTCGTTCTCCGTCGATAGCACTGGCTGGACCGGCCTCAATGATCCGGGCAACGGAGAATTTACCGCATCGCTGACCGGCAATAACCTCATCATTAACTACTCCCCCACTCCCGAACCGGGGCATGTGCTGCTGATTTGCGTCATCATGTTGGGGGTGGGAATGATCGTGCGAAAACGTTGGCCACGCGCCGCCGCCGTTTAGCCGTTTCTCGTAGGTTTTACGGAGAGGAACGCGGGCGCTTTCCCATTCGCGCGACTCTCCGGAAACCCTGCGAGTCGCGGCTAAACGAAATTGCCGAAACCCGCTATTTCGTTTGGGGTGATTTGGGCACCGGCGGCTTCAAAATCGCCGCCGCGATGAAGTGAGCGTAAGCTTTATCGAACTGGTTGTAATCAAACGCCACCACGCCGCGGGCGTGTTGCTCGAATGAGCGGTGCAGGGCGGCGGCATAGTCGTTCTTCTCGGTTGCGAACTTCTTTTGCTGCTCAACGTGCCAATCGGGGTTGGGGCGGGTGGCCCAGCGGCGTGTTTCACGTTCCTCCTCGTCCACTTCAAGCGCAATGGGTAGGCGGAGAACGCGATGGTTGATCGCGATGTAGCGAAATTGCCCGTCGGTGGCCGAACTGGAACCTTCAATCATGTTCGTCGATTTCGCATTGGGGAGGAGTTCCCCCGTCGCGGTGTTCCAGACGTATGTGGTGCCCACGAGTTCGTTTGTCGTTGCACGGGTTCCGTCGGCCGACAAGCGTGCGCCGAGTATTTCAGAGTTGTGCTTCGTAAATGTGAATAGGGTTTTGCCGGTGCGGGTGTCCCAGAACCGTACAGTTGCATCGTGAGAGCCTGTGATCATTCGGCTGCCGTCGGCCGAGAGTGCCAAGTTCATCACACGGTCGGTGTGTCCCTTAAATTCCAGGTATGACTTCGGAATGCTGGCATTCCACAAACGAGCCGTCTTGTCCAAGGAGCTAGTGACCAAGCTCGTGCCATTGGCTGAAAGGCAGACTCCCATCACGAATGCGGTGTTCCCTTTGAATTCCTGGAGTGCTTGGCCGGTCTGAGTGTCCCAGAGCCGCGCGGTTTTATCCCAGGAGCCCGTGAGCAACCTGTTGCGATCGGTCGAAAGGGAAATGTGTGTGATGAGTAGGGTATGCCCTCTGAATTCTCGAAGGGTCTGACCCGTGAAGGAGTCCCATCGCCGGGCTGTCGCGTCTTCCGACCCGGTAAAAATCTGCTTTCCGTCGGGTGAAATGGCCACGCAGGTCACATATCCACTGTGACCTTTGAATTCCTGAACGGTCTTGCCGGTTTGGGTGTCCCACAGCCGTGCCGATCTGTCGTGGGAGCCGGTGACGAGCCATCGGCCATCGGCAGAAAGGGCCACGCTGTTCACAAACTCTCTGTGACCGCGAAACTCTTGAATGCGTTTGCCGGTTTGTGCATCCCACAGTCGAGCCGTATTGTCATTGGAACTGGTGGCGATCCGGCTGCCATCGTCACTCAAGACCACGCCAGTCACCGTGCCTGTGTGTCCCTTGAATTGTCGGACGGTTTGGCCCGTGCGCGTGTCCCACAACCGTGCCGTCTGATCCGTTGAACCGGTAACAAGCCGGCTGCCATCGGCTGATAGGGCGACGCCGACTACCAGTTTCAAGTGCCCTTTGAACTCTTGAACGCACTGGCCGGTGCGCGTGTCCCACAATCTTGCCGTATTATCCTGAGAACCAGTTGCCAACCATTTGCCGTCGGCCGACAAGGCGCAACGCGTTAGTGATTTTGTATGCCCCTGGAACTCCAGAATGCTCTGCCCTACTCGGGCGTTCCACAACCGGGCCGTCGTGTCTTCGGATCCGGTGGCGAGTAGGCTGCCGTCCGCGCTCAGCGCCACGCTCGTCACGGTCCTCATGTGTCCTTTGAACTCCCAAATGGTTTGGCCTGTTTGGGTATCCCATAGCCGTGCCGTCATGTCTTCGGAACCGGTGGCGAGCCGGCTGCCATCGGCCGAAAGGGCCACGCTTGTGACACTATCCGCATGCCCGATGAATTCTCGAAGGGGGAGACCGGTGCGGACATCCCATAATTTGACTAGATTGGCCGTGTTGAACGCCAGCACGTTTCCGTCCGCCGACAACGCCACGCTCCATCTCAATTTGTTAAATCCCTTGAATTCCTTGATCGTCTGGCCGGTGCTGGTGTCCCACACTCGAGCCGTCCTATCGGAAGATGCGGTGGCGACTCTGCTGCCGTCGGCTGAGAGAGTAAGGCATATCACGCCGTTCGTGTGTCCTTTGAATTCCACAAGAGTTTGACCGGTGCGGGTGTCCCAAAGACGCGCTGTTTTATCGACGGAACCTGTCGCTAGTTGGCTGCCGTCAGCGGACAGGGCAACGCCCGTCAACGATCCCGTGTGCCCTTTGAACTCTTGAAGTGCTTCGCCCGTGCGGGCATCCCAAAGGCGTGCTGTTTTGTCATAAGATGCCGTCGCCACCAGGCAGCCGTTCGCCGAGAGGGCCACGCTCGTCACCCTTTCCTTGTGCGCCTTGATTTCTCGAAGAGCTTGACCGGTCCGCGGATCCCACAATCGCACGGTCCCGTCGTGCGAGCAAGAAGCCAGCCTGCTACCGTCGGCCGAAATCGCGACGCAACTCACCTCATCGGTGTGGCCGTACATGGTGAAAATACCGCCTTCGAAGCGACGGTTCATGATTCCCCAACCGTTTCGCTTCGCGGGCTTCGGAATCGGCTCGAATCGTTTCCCTGGTTGCCAGATCGGCTTTCTCGATCGCGATTCCCTCTTGATGCTTGGCATCGCGATAGTTCAGGTAACTTACAGTCGCTCCCACGGCCAGCGACACCACGACCAGCACCAATAGCCCCGCCACCGCCGGGTTTCGCCTGGCCCATTTGACGACTCGCTCCAATGGTCCCGCTCGTCGGGCCATGATCGGCTCGCCGTCAACCCAGCGCCGAAGGTCGTCGCTCAGTGCCTGGCAGTTCGCGTATCTTCGTTTCGCCTCTTTCTCCAAACATTTCATTACCACCGTATCCAGATCGCGAGGCACCTTGCGATTGAGCGATCGCGGCTTCTTCGGAATCTGCGATTGATGCAAGAAGAGTTGCTGGGCCGGAGGGCCAGAGAAGGGGGTGTGACCCACAAGCATTTCGTAGAGCGTGCAGCCAAGGCTATACTGGTCGGAAGCGGGGCCGACTTTGTCGATCTCGCCGCGTGCTTGTTCCGGAGCGATATACGAAGGCGTGCCCATTGCCACGCCTTCTTGCGTCAATTTCTCCTCGCCCGATTCCGCGCGGGCCGCCAGTCCGAAATCCATCAAATGCGGCTCGCCTTGTTGGTCGATCATGACGTTCGCGGGCTTGACGTCGCGGTGAATGATCCCCTGCGAATGGGCATAGGCAAGCGCCTCGGCCAGTTTGCGGATGATGCGGGCCGTGTCAGTTTGCGTCAGCCGGCCATCTTCCAGTTCCGCTTCAAGCGTTTGCCCTTCGATAAAGGCACTGGCGATGAAGTGACGATCGCCGTCGCGGCCCGTATCGAATAGCGGGACGATGTTGGGATGACGCAGATTGGCGGCCGCTTTCGCTTCTCGCAAGAAACGCTCGACGCGTTCGGGAGTCGTCAGCGTTCCCGCTCGGGCGACCTTCAAGGCGACTTCCCGATCGAGATGTGGATCGTAGGCACGGAAGACTTCGCCGAAGGCCCCCGCTCCGAGCCGGCCGCGAACCTCAAAGCGCCCGATACGCTCGGTATTGGTCACGCTTTGATTCGACGATGGTCGAGCGTTGACGAAGGTTCCGCTCCCTGAAACATGCGGTGCCGTGTCGCCGATGGGACTTTGTTTGGGGGCGGACGGCAGGGGAAGAGTGCCGGTTTCGCCTGGCAAACTCAAGGTGCCGTTCGGCGGTGGTGCAGCCGGAAGATCGAATGTGCCGGATTCAGCGGGCGCATTGTAGGTGTCCGCCTGCGCGGGCGCCGTTGGCAGGGGAAGAGTTCCGGTTTCGAAGGCATTCGTTGCCCCGACGTCGAAGAGTTGCCCGCACTTGGGACAGCGGACTTTTTTGCCGGCGAGCGAATCTTTCAACTTGAGCGCAACGCCGCAAGCAGGGTTCGGGCAAGCGATTTGAAGCAACATCCATCAGACTCGTGAGAATGCAAGGGGGTGTTAGGTTGATACGATCCAATCAGCCGCCGTCATGCAGGTTCCTCAAGGCTTCGTCTTCTTCTGCTTCTCCCAAAACTTCTGAAACTGATCCTTGGTCTTCGCGGTGATTGTTTCATCCGGCGTGGTCCAGACGATCATGGCCTTGGGGTGGTCAGCCTTCAGTTTCGCAATGTCTTCTTCGCTGGCGATGACCTTGGTCAGCACCACTTTTTTCAACGACGGTAGGTCTTTTAGATGCGAAAATCCTTTTTCGTAGGTCAGCCAGGTCTCGCTGATTTCGATTTCTTCAAGCGTTTTGATTTCGCCGAGAGGGGCGAGCGACGCGTCTGTAATCCGCGGGCTGAACTGGGGGCTGAGCCGGACGATGCGAAGTTTCGGCAAGCCCTTGAGGGCCGGTATTCCTTCGTCTGTCACCGCGAACGCGTGCCCGAGATCGACGATTTGCAGCGACTTGATCTTGGCCAGGGCCTCGGTCACGCGATTATCGACCCGGCAACCGCCCAGACGCACCGATTCGAGATTGGGACACGTTGCCAAATGAGCGAAGCCCGGCCCGAGCGTGCTTTTTGGTGCGATCTTCCAGCCCCAATGATCGAAGCCGAACGATTTGATGGTCTTCCATCCCGCGAAGGCTTTCATGCCGTCGTCGGTCAACTCGGCCCCGTTGACGAAGAACTTTTCGAGCTTGTCGAGTTTCGCAAGAGATGGGGCGGTCTGATCATTCAGCGGCACGCCCGTCGCGTTGGAATAAATGATCTTCAACGTGTTGATTTTGCCGAGAGCTTGATAGTCTTCGAGGGTCATCTCGATGGTGTGCGGAAGGAAGATCTCGACAACCGTGCCATCCTTTTCGGTCTTGATCTTGGCTCCCTTCGCCGTGAGGGACGCGGCGGGCGAATCTTCCGCTCGCGAGAGGTTTTCACCCGCAATTGCCAGGACCGCGACCGCGGCAACGATCATCGCGGACCGCAACGTTGTTTGAAGCTGGAGCATTGCTTACTTCTCTCGCTGATTTTGAGGTGCTTCCGAAATCTGTATAGGGTTTTGATTCTATCACGCCATCGCGGAGTTGCGGCGAAGAATAGTCGGGCTGCGTCGCGAAGTTTCGGCCGATCGCCAGTTATATGGCTGGTGATTTGATTCCGGGCAAGCAGGATAGGGT
>JAIOQJ010000526.1 GCA_021413475.1 Planctomycetota bacterium
TTCCTCCCTTGCTGGCGCTTCGGGCTCGGAGGAAATCGCAATTTTGGCACCTTGCCCAACTTACCCTGACCCCTGACCCCTATCCCCTCCCGCTTTCATTAACCTTCCATCTGTATCAGTCCGATAAAGAGTACGGGTTCTGCCGTTTATGACGGTTGGTTCGGACGGATTGACTACGGAAGGGGCGACCATGCTCTCATTGCTTCATCGTTGGACCTGGCTCCTAGGTTGCGGCTTATTCGGATTCGCGACCGTTGCGAATGCTCAGCCCGCTCCAAAGGCTCCGCCAATCACTCCGCCGCCAAGTTCGACTCCCACAAGTCCACCGCCCGTACCAACACCGGCCCCTCCGGCTGACGATGGGTTCTCGACCCTCGACAGCACCGTTGGCTACATCGACTCGGCCCTGCCGCGGACGCAGTTACGTTTACGCTACGACGCGGCGTACGACTCGAATCGCCCCACCCGCGCTGAGTATTTCTACGCGAAACCTCGACCGAACGGGCCGGGGGCAACATTCACGGAACGCAGTATCGATTACCAGGAAATCAACGCGTACGGCGAAGCGCTGGTGAGCGCTCGAGCGTCGTTGTTTGCCGAAGTCCCCGTGCGTTTTCTCAACCCGGAGTTCAACGACAATTTTTCGGGACTGTCCGACGTTTCATTCGGCGGCAAATATGCCTTCGTGAAAGAATCGGATTTCGTCGCTTCGCTGCAAGTGCGAATGACCGCCCCAACCGGCGCGGCCAGCCAAGACCTTGGCACACGTCACTTTAGCATCGAACCCGGATTGCTCGGGTGGTACAGGTTTGCTGATCGCTGGACATTGGAAAGTGAACTGCGTTACTGGGTTCCCATCGGCGGCACGAATTTCGCGGGTGACATTATCCGCTATGGTCTGGGTATCTCGCACAATCTTTACACGGACGATTGCTGGCAGGTCGCGCCCGTGGCCGAGTTCGTTGGTTGGACTGTGCTTGGCGGCCGGGAAAGCGTCTTCACGGGGCCACTTAATTCCCCAAACGTTTCGGCCGCGGGCGACACGATCGTCAATATGAAAGTCGGTCTTCGCACTTCCTACCAGACGAATGACTTTTACGTTGGCTACGGACGAGTCCTGACCGGCGAGCGCTGGTATGCCGATGTGCTACGGCTCGAATTTCGCAAACGCTTTTAATAAAATCCAGGGCGGGCACAGGCGAATAGACTATCAACCCCTTCCCGTCTCCTGGAGTGCTTCAAATGGGTCTGCTCGACAAAATTCGCGGCGAATTCATCGATATCATCGAGTGGACGGAGCCTTCCCAGAACGACATTCTCGCTTATCGCTTTCCGCGATATCAGAACGAAATCAAGAACGGCGCGCAACTCACTGTCCGCGAAGGGCAAGCGGCGGCGTTCGTGAACGAGGGCCAGTTGGCCGACGTCTTCGCGCCGGGTATGTACCGCCTCGAAACCAGCAATCTGCCAATTCTGGCGACGATCAAGGGATGGAAATACGGCTTCAACTCCCCCTTCAAAGCCGAAGTTTACTTCGTCTCGACGCGCCAGTGGACCGACCAAAAATGGGGGACACAGAACCCGATCATGATCCGCGATCCGGAGTTCGGACCGATCCGCGTCCGCGCCTTTGGAGCGTTCGCATTTCGAGTTACCGATCCGGGCAAGTTTCTAAAAGAACTGGTTGCCACCGATCCGTCGTTCGAAACTTACGAAATCGCTAACCAGCTTCGTAATGCCATCGTTTCTCGCTTTGTTGATGTCGTCGGCTCGGCTCGCATCCCGATTCTCGATCTGGCGGGAAACTACGAGAAAATCAGCAAGATCGCCCAGGAAAAGATCGCCCCCGACATGGCAGGCATGGGCCTGTCGATCACGCAGTTCTATGTCGAGAACATCTCGTTGCCGCCGGAAGTGGAGCAGGCACTCGACAAACGTTCCAAGATGGCCGTGCTTGGAAATCTTGACCATTACACGAAATTTCAGACGGCCGAGGCAATCGGCGACGCCGCCAAGAACCCCGGCGGCATCGCGGGAATGGGCGTCGGCATCGGTGCGGGTGTCGCGATCGGCAACCAGATGGCCGGCGCGATCGTGCCCAATGCCCCGACCGCACATCCGTACGCGGAAGCTGTACAGCCCGCCGCGGCCGGACCGCCCCCGTTACCGCAAGCTCTGAGTTTTTTCGCGGCCATTAATGGCCAACAGGCGGGCCCATTCGATCTGACGGCGCTCCTCGCGAAAACTCATGACGGTACGATCAACCGCACGACGCTGGTCTGGAAACAAGGCATGGCCAACTGGCAAGCCGCCGACGCCGTGCCGGAATTGCAGTCGCTTTTCGCGGGCATGCCACCGCCATTGCCGAAGTGATGATTCTTGGCGAGCCGGCCCCCGTTAGGGGCCGGAGTAAGAAACTCCAAGACTCCGAGACAATACTCCGGCCCCTAACGGGAGCCGGCTCGCCAATGTCCGTTCGCCCACGCGCCGTTCGGCTACCGCTTATTATTCCTCACGTGAACCTCACATGAACGAACCCCCGCCGTTGCCGGGCGCTCCGCCTTCGACCGAAAAACTCGAAGAACGTATGCCGTCTCTATCGAAGGTACCGCCGGTCGATCGCAAATTTCCTTGTGCGCAATGCGGTGCCAAACTGAATTTTGATCCTTCTGTTCGTGCCCTGACGTGCCCCTATTGCGGCTTCAAGCAAGACATCCCCGAAGCCAAGGACGGCAAGGTCGAAGAACTCGACTACCACGAAAACCTCAAGCGAATGAAGAGCCGGGCGGAGGTGAAGGTCTCCGAGAAATATTCGCAAATCCGCTGCACGGGTTGCGGAGCCGTGGCGATCTTCGATGCCAAAAACGTGACCGATCAATGTCCGTATTGCGGCACCCATCTCGAAAACCTGCCCGAGCCGGCCCCGGATCTGATTGCTCCCGAGTCGCTGCTGCCGTTCAAAATGACGAACCGCGACGCCCGCGACGCTTTCCAGAAATGGATCGATCAACTCTGGTTCGCCCCATCGGAACTCAAAACACTCGCCAACCTGGGCAAACTCGATGGCATCTACGTTCCGCACTGGACATACGATGCCATGACTTACTCGTCATATCGCGGCGAACGCGGCGAAGACTACACCACGACCGAACATTACACCGATTCGCAGGGAAAATCCCAGACCCGCACCGTCACGCACACACGCTGGTATTCAGTTTCAGGCGAAGTACAGCATTTCTTCGACGACGTTTTGATCTGCGCCTCGCAGGGCCTACCTCAACATCTCGTGGAAAAGATTCCGCCCTGGGACCTAGACGATTTGACACCGTTTCAGACCGACTTTCTGTCGAGCTTCAAGACGGAACGTTACACCGTCGAACTCGAACAGGGCTTTGAACGGGCCAAGAAAATCATGGAAAGTGAGATCGTGAGCCTGATCCGCCGCGATATCGGCGGCGATCACCAGCGAATTTCGTGGAAACAATCGAATTACGTCGGCATTACATTCAAGCACATCCTGCTGCCAATCTGGTTGGCCCACTATCGCTACCGCGATAAGCCGTTTCAGATTCTGGTCAACGCCCGCACGGGCAAAGTCGCGGGCGATCGGCCGTGGAGTATCTTGAAGATTGTACGACTGATTGTGCTGATTCTGGCAGCAATCGCCTTGGTCTGGTATCTGGTAAGTTCGATACCAAACAAGAATTCAAGCGGGCCGAAACGGGGAGCGATTCATTCAAATCAATGGGTCGCCTACTCGCACGGCAGCGCGTCGAAAAACTGGCGATCCGTCACGTAGCGTGGCTTCCAGCGATCGTTTCGAAGATCGCGCAACGAACGGCGGCCAAGTGCCGCCGCCAGGGCGTTTAACATGGCCTGCGAACTTGTCTCCTACCTCAACGGCCGCATTCTCCCCGCATTGCAAGCATCCTTGCCACTGAACGATGCCGGATTCCTTTGGGGGGCAACAATCACCGATCGACTGCGAACGTTTCGGCAGCGGCCTTTTCGACTGGAAGACCATCTTCGGCGATTTCGTTCCAGCTGCGAACAAGCCTTCGTGCCACAACCACGAACGGACGCCGAGCTCGCCGGTATCGTCCTGGAGGTGATCGAAGCGAACGTCAAAAAGCTGCCGGTCGGCACGGAGCTGACGATCGCCCTCTTCGCAACGCCGGGAGCGGGGGAGCCAACCCTTGGCGTGACCGTTTCGCCGTTGGATTTCGCCCGGAATGCTCCGCTCTTCCGGGACGGAGCGATTCTCGAACCGATGCCCTTTGCCACAACGATTGATCCATCCATCAAACATCGTAGCCGTTTGAACTGGTGGATCTCGCAACAAGAATTGCGTGCCCGACCGGGCGTCGACCCACGGGCCGAATCCTTGTTTACATCGGACATTTCGCCTTATTTCGTTCGCGAAACGGCGGTTGCGAATTTTCTGGCGGTGATCAATGGCGTGCTGGTGTCGCCACCAAGATCGACGATTCTTCCCGGCATCAGCCTGTTAATTATCGAGGAAATTGCCGGCCGATTGGGGATCACTTTTCACGAACGCGAATTACCTTTGAAAGAGGTTTTGGAGCATTCCGAGGAGTGCTTGCTTGCCAACACTTCATACTGTTTGGCCCCGGTTTCGCGGCTCGCCAAGCGATCCAAACCGCTGACTGGTCGGACCTTTCAACAGTTACTGCGTGCCTGGAGCGACCTGGTCGGGGTCGATATCCTTCGCCAGTTTCTCATCTAATCGGTAGACTTGCCGTCCATCAGCCTCTAATGTGTGTGTACCGTAAACGGCAAAGGACCGGCTGACCCCTTCGTGGGGCGGTCGATTTTTCGACTCTCCCGACTCGCAAGGGATTTCGTTGTTATGCAAGTTGATCCGAGGAAGTCTCCAAGCCGCTCCCCGTTATTCTGGTTTCATCTCGTCGTGGCGACGGTAGCCCTCGCGCTCATCGGCGCGATGCCGGCCGGTTCCGTGGCGATCCTAAACGCGGGTGGCTGGGTCCCATTTTCTTTTCTCTCCGACACCACCTTTCATTGGGAAGAGCAAGTCGGCCTGTTCTTGAGCCTGACAATTGCGATTGCCGCCCTGGTGTATGCCTGGGTCCTGGGTAAGCGGGTGTTTGCCGCCGACCAAGGCACCAAGCGGATGCAAGAGATCGCCGAAGCGGTCCGCGACGGGTCAAATGCCTATCTTCGCCGACAGTTCACCACTGTCGGCATCCTGCTGATCTTTCTCACGATCTTGATCGTGCTGGCGAAATGGCCTTGGGAAGGGAGCGAGGAAGGGAATCTCGGCGAATTGCAGGCACTTGCCGCGGGGCGCGGCATCGCCTTTTTCGTCGGGGCGATTTTCTCGGCTTCGGTTGGTTTCTTCGGCATGCGGTTGGCCACTACCGGCAACCTTCGCGTCGCCGCCGCGGCCCGGCGGAGTTTCGCGGAATCGATGAAGCTCGCGTATCAGACGGGCACGGTCACCGGCATGTTGACGGCCGGTTTGGGTTTGCTCGGCGGTTGCCTGATCGTCCTGGTAATCGGCGAGAAGGCGTACGAGGCCCTGCTCGGCTTCGCCTTCGGCGGTTCACTGCTCGCTCTCTTCATGCGCGTGGGCGGCGGTATTTACACGAAGGCCGCGGACGTCGGGGCCGATCTGGTCGGCAAGATCGAAGCGAATATCCCGGAAGACGACCCGCGCAACGCAGCAACGATTGCCGATAACGTCGGCGACAACGTCGGCGACTGTGCGGGCATGGCAGCCGACGTTTTCGAAAGCTACACCGTCACCATGGTGGCGGCCATGATTCTCGGCTACGCCGCCTTCGGGCCCAAGGCAATGATGCTGCCGCTCTTCATCCAGGCGATCGGCATTCTCAGCAGCATGGTGAGTACCAATCTCGTCGGCCGTTCGTCACTGGGGACTAGCTCGACCGCGGCGATGTCGACCATCAACAACAGCTTTCGCATCGGTGCGGGTTTGTGCGTGGTCGGCTTCTTCTGCGTTGGAGCACTTTATCTCCGGTTCGATGGGCCCTACATCGTTCAACAGGCAATACAACGCGGACTGGCGGAAGAAGGTAAAGACAAAGGCAACGTCAAAGCCGCCATTGTGAGTCATTTGGCAGCATCGGCCACCAAGCACGAACCGCTCGACGCGGCCACGCTGGGCGACAATCTCAAGCTGGCGAAATACTACTCGAACCTGCCGAACGCTTTGCAAAAAGAGCTTGCCGGCCTGGATGTCTCGTTCGCGAAGGCGGGATCGACCACGCCCGCGAACATGAAATTAACCGCTGCAGCCCAGACGATTATTCCGATTACTGAAGGCTTCGAAATCAGGCCGATCCTGGCCTTGCTCGTCGGCATTGTTCTCACGCTCGCTTTAATGTTCTGCACGGAATACTGGACGAGCACCGATTACACTCCCGTCAAATCGATTACCAAAGCCTCACGCACCGGCCACGCCACCAACATCATCCAGGGCATCGCCATCGGTTATGAGAGCACGGTCTGGGCGGTCATCATCATCGCCGGGGCGATCTTCTCGGCGGTTTACATCTTCCAGGACACTAGCCCCATATTCGCGGCTTACGGCGTCTCGCTGTGCGGCATCGGCATGCTCGCCTTGACCGGCGACACGCTCAGCATGGACGTCTTCGGCCCCGTTGCCGATAACGCCAACGGCATCGGCGAGATGGGTTACAACCGCGATGCCAACAATCAGCCGCTCAAAGAGAGCGACCCCGACCATCTTCCTGAACGGGAGTACGAGAACGCCCGGCAAATCCTCACCGATCTTGACGCCACCGGCAATACGACCAAGGCGATCACCAAGGGCATCGCCATCGGTTCGGCGGTCATCGCGGCCGTGTCTCTGTTCGCCAGCTTCATCGCAGTCCTCGCCAAAGGAAGCGAAGAGAAGATCAATCAGTTGACTTCCGCCGAGTTCTACGCCAAGGCGGGCCTGCTTTCGGTCGCGTATCCCGATGTTTTCATCGGCATGCTGATCGGCGGGGCGGTACCGTTTCTGTTCAGCAGCATGACCATCCGCGCCGTGGGCAGGGCGGCATACCTGATCGTGAATGAATGCCGTCGGCAGTTCAAGAATCCGAAAATCTGGGACGGCACCGAAAAGCCCGATTACAGCCGAGTGGTCGGCATCTGTACGAACACGGCCCAGAAAGAACTGGTCGGCCCTGGCCTGCTGGCAATCTTCACGCCCATCACCGTCGGTTTCCTCCTCGGGCCATATGCCCTGGGAGGCTTCCTGGCGGGGATGATGGTCGTCGGGCAATTGCTTGCGGTATTCATGGCCACCGCCGGCGGCGCGTGGGACAACGCCAAGAAAATGATCGAAGATCAGCCCAAGTCGGATCGTACCGGCAAGGGCTCTGAAATGCACAAGTCGAGCGTCACTGGCGATACAGTTGGCGATCCACTCAAGGACACCGCCGGCCCCGCCATCAACCCGCTAATCAAGGTCATGAACATGGTCAGCCTGCTGGTGCTGCCGTTGGTCATGGTCTACAACATCAAACACAGTGACCACGCCCTCGGCTACATCGTCATCGCCGTCGGCCTTGCCGCCATCACCTGGGCCTGGTGGCAATCCAAACGCGACACCCCCGAAATGCATCAACTCGACCTGGAATACGAGAAGGATCTCGAAGAGGCGCGGGCGAAGCAGAAGGCGAAGAACGCAGGTTAACCGCGACGCGATCACCATCGTTTCAAACCGCGCCCGTGAAGCCGCGACGCGGAGTCTTCGGAGCGGAGCGCTCTGCCCCTCCGATGAACGTGACAGTACTCCGAGGACCAAAGCGCTCCGCTCCGAAGACTCCGCGTCGCGGCTTC
>JAIOQJ010000026.1 GCA_021413475.1 Planctomycetota bacterium
CTGAAGCGGCTTTCACAATGAGTACAGGCAACGTTGATCGGCACGGGACTTGTTCTCTTCCGGACTTTGTTTGTTACATTCTATGTTTCGCCCGAACCCAATTGAAAGCTATTTGAAGCAGCCGGAAAGGAACGCACAGATCATCCATAGCAAGTAGAAAAAGATCGGAGACGTACCCCCCACCCACGTGCCGATGGTGAGACCATAAATCATGCCACGCAACTGGCGTGCGATGCCACCGATCACTGCACCCGAAACGGCGCAATACAGCACTAGACCCCAATATATCTCGTAGTGCATCAGCCAAGGATAAATCCCCACGAGTGCTACGATGGCAACGATCCACGCGAATCGGGTACGATTGCTGATGGGAATATTCCTATCTGAATAGCCATAAGAGTTCCCTCGACCCCAACCGGAAACAAGCTTCTGAATTAACGGGACCTGTGAAATCGTGACGCGCCTTTACGGTGATTACTTCCTCAACCCATGCTTCTTCATCAACTGATCCGTCGCCTGGTACGCCTCGCGAACCCAGTCGGCGATCTTCGCCGGGTCGGGGGAGTATTCGAGTTCGATGGAAATCGCTCCATCGATCTTCAACGCGGCGATCTCATCGAGATACGGCCCGAAGTTCACGACGCCGCGGCCCGGCGGGAGGTCGCCGTGGACTTTGCCGTCGCAGTCGCTGATATGGACATGGATCGCCTTGCCCTTGAGCTTTCGCAAATCCGCGGGCGCGACCCCGGCCAGTTGCAGATGCGAGACATCAATATTGGCTTGCACGGCCGGGTGGTTCACTTCGTCGATGAAGCGAACCATGCTCGTGACGTCGTTCAGGAGCGATAGCTTGAACGGTTCGAGTTCCAGCGCGATCTCCACCCCCAGGTCGGCCGCGTAGTTCCCCAGGGCTCGGACGTTGCGGACGGCAACTTCCCATTGCTCCTTGGGCGGGATGACCTGTTTCTCCCAGATGTATTCGCCCAATACCAGGAGCAGGTTCTTCGCTTCCAGTTCGACGCAAAAGTCGAGGTAGGCCTCGCAGCGGTCGATATGAAAGCGTTGCACGGAGGTGTTGAAATCGATCAGGCCGACGGCCACGCAGGCGACGCTGACGATCGGCAGCGAAGCCTTCTCGCACTCTTTGCGGATCAGCCGGCGTTCTTTCGCGTCGATTTCCAGAGGATCGGCGAAGATGTCGATGCTGTCAAAACCGATCTCCTTGGTCATGCGAATACCGTGGGCCGTCCCGAGGCCCGCTTGCGCCCACGCCGAATTGATCAGGCCGAGTTTCATGGAGGTCTCCGGTTGTGACGTTGGTTCAAAGTCAGCGTAGTAGGCGCGCCGCCCAACAACAATGAGCACATTCTATCACAACAAGGTTGAAGAAATTGGCCAAAAGATCGACTTGATCGCGGGCTTAAATGCGGACTTTCCTGAATGAAACACCCCATCTGGGGTCGAAGAGTTGACGAAAATTCTCGTGCTCGCATCGTTAAACAAAATACTCCATCAATCATCGAGTCTCAGTGCATCCGAATCGCATCGAACGTTCATTTCAAATGAAACATTTTCGGGAAAGAGTGAACTCACCTTCAACCTGCTGGGTGCAACTCAACAATGTCTCCAGGGCGAGCGATCATTTCAACCCACCTATTTCTTCTTCGGGTCCTTCTTCTTCGGATCGACCAAGACGGTATTGGGCTCGAGCGTTGTCAGGGTGATGACACTCAGACCGCGGACCGCTTCCTGAGCGTTGTACTTGAATTGCAATCCGATGATGAAGTTACCGTCGCCACCCACGATCACATCCGCGGTGCCGGCGTTGCCCACCGCCGGCCCTTCGTAGCGATCGCTCGGATTCAGTCCCTTTTCGGTAATTCTCATGTAAATGGGCTGAAAAGACGTCATCGCGCTGTAATGACTCCGAATTTGGATGGCACCGACGGCGTACCCCGTTTTGGCCTTGGTAACTTGTGGAACGTCATTATTGGTGGGCAACCCATAGACTTTGCCTCTCACCTCACCACTCGGTGCCAGATAAATGGGCTGGATGGAATCGGGTGCCACCTTGCCGTTCTTGTTGGCGGCGTAGAAAAAGCCGATCAGGATGGCACCATCCTTGGGAATCTCTTCAAAATCTTTGGCTGACTTGAAGGTTTGTTTCGCGAAGCCCCATTTCTTGATTTTGCCATCGGCAATCGCCTTGTGATTCGCCAACCAGCTTTGCATCCGATCCGACCGAGCACTTGCCAAAACTTGCAGTTCGGCCATCCTCTTTTCGGCACGGGTGCGATCGATACCCGCGAGCGTTGCCGTCGAGGAGGTGTACCAGTGAAGAGCTCGCATTTGAAGTGGAAATCGCGCGGCCGCCTCCGCTTCCTTCGCGAGTTCGTACCAGGCATCCGCCGCCGCTAATTGATCTTCGCCGGTTCCCTTCCCGGCCTTCAGTTCCTTCTCGGCACAATCTTTCCATTTGGCGTCCATTCCCTTGGCCAGCATGGGGATGCCAACTTCCCAATCGCGTTTAATCAAGCAATGAAAGCGACCGACCGACAGATTCGCCGCGGGATCATCCGGAGTGGTCTTGAGCGTTTCGAGATCGTCCTTCACCTTTTCGGCCCACCCTCGCATCGTCTCCATTTCCTTGACTTTGCTTTGTGCCAAGGTGGACTGCACGACGCTTTGGGCTCGTCGCGAAGCCATCTCGGCGGCGTTCGCGAGATAGACGGCCGATGCCCAGTCATCTTCATTTCGAGCAGCATCAGCGGCGGCAATCAACACCTCGGATGCGGACAGCGCGAGAGTCGGCGTGGAGGCGGCCGAGAGAATAAATTCCGCTACCGCCGCGCGCGACTTCCCTTGCCCCACTTCGAAAACGTTTGCCAGTTCCTCGGCAGCGACCATTGCGAGAGGAGCGTTCGCCGCCTTGGCGGCACTCGTCCTCGCGTCTCGCAACAGGACATAGCGTGGGGCCGGATCGCGGGTCCCCTTTGCTTCCTCAAGCAATTTGGACGCCAGGGCCACTCGATCGGAGAATTTGAGCTTCGCATAATCGGCTTTATGGAGGCCCCGAACCAGCATTTCAGCCTTGGTGATATCATCCGCCGGCGGCACGGGCAACCGTTCTTCAGCATACCCATCTGAATTTACCACGCCGAGGGCCGTGAGTAACAACATGGATACCATGATCGATAGACGCGCGATAACCATAAGGCGAAACTCCGAGCAAGGAAGATCGAAAATGGGATGCACGAAAAGGAGGCAATTTTGATTTTGGAGAAAGGAAAGACTAAATACAAAACGCTTGTTCGTCAATCAAAAAATCCTCGCCTGAATCGCACCATCCCATTTTGAACCATCTACTTTACCCTGTCGCATGAATGCTTGCCACATACAACAATGGTTCGCTGAATCACCTTTGGGAGACCGAGGACTGGCGGATGATTCCCTGGGACGATGTATTGAAATACGTCGGCGTCTTCGTGGCGCTGGTCATCTCCGCGTTTGGCGCGCCAATCCCCGAGGAATTTCCCATTGTCACGGCCGGCGTTCTCGTCGGTAAGGAGTGGGATAATCCCAATTCCTGGATGAAATGGTGGATCATGCTCCCCGTCCTCATTGCCGGGGTCGTGGCCTGCGACGTGATCCTTTATTTTATCGGCCGCAAGTGGGGAACCAAACTTCTCAAACGGAAGTGGGTGCAGAAAAACGTTCTCCCACCCGACAAAAAAGAGAAAATCGAAAAGAACTTCCACGAATACGGCATCGCCATTCTGCTCGTCGCTCGCCTGCTCCCCGGCATTCGCTCGCCGATGTTCATCATGTCGGGCGTCATGCGACTGCCCTTCCGCAAGTTCATCATCGCGGACAGTCTCTACGCGATCCCGGGCGTCAATCTCCTATTTTGGCTCTCCTACTGGTTCACCACCAGTACCTGATTCGCCGGAGTGTGACGACCGGCGACCCGCAAGAGATCCCGATGATCGGCAAGCAGGTGGCATCGTTCTCGCATTCCCATCACAAGCAGGGGGAATCACCGCCGGGGCCGCAACCGCTAGGGGATCGGGAACTGAATCCCGGGACGGAGCCGCCGCCGACTGAGCCGCCCAAAGCTTCGGGGTGAGGAATTCTAGCCGCTCGCGGCTAGAGGAGGCTTCACGGCACTTTCCCCATCGTCGGCTCCAGCATCGACCCATTGATCTGCAATTTCAGTAACCAGGCGTGAAAGTCCTTTTCGAACTCAGGCAGCTTGCGACCCACCAGAATCGCGAACGCCTCCTCGGGTTTGTTGTCGCGATTGACCGAGCGGATGAAGTCATCGAGCGAATCGCTCCCCAGAAGCCGGCGGTCGAACGTCAAATACGCCGCCAGGGCCCACGACGTTTGGTACGCTCGATCCGAGACGAGTCGATCGTTATTGTGCTGAACCAAGAATGGCTTCGCGCC
Organism: Planctomycetota bacterium; assembly: GCA_021413475.1. Lineage (GTDB taxonomy): Bacteria > Planctomycetota > Planctomycetia > Gemmatales > Gemmataceae > JAIOQJ01. The sequence goes on from JAIOQJ010000026.1 coordinate 4,450, forward strand.
GGCACCGAGTAACTCCGCCACGGGCATCAACTCGCCTTTTTTCAGGGCGTCTTTCACTTTCGTGAGTCGATTGGCGTCGGCGTGGCCGACGCGGAGTTCCCCCGCCTCGACGATCGACGTTTCGAAGATCTGCGCGAGCCCTTCATTTAACCAGCGCGGCAGTTCTCCCGGCGGGCGTGCCATCGGCAACGTGCCGCCGTTGGCCGTGTAGACGAAATTGCTCACGTACGCATGGAACGCCTCGTGATACAGGGTGGCGAAAAGGCGTTTGGTTTCGTTATCGAAAATGCCGTCGTTATAGCGGTCGGCATTGGCCATTTTCTGGCGGTCATCCGCGATTTTTTGAAGCCGGCGAGCGAGTTCGGCGGGGTTCTTTCCGAAGTACATCCGGCAGAATTTTTCCTCTTTGTCGAGTTCCGCGCGCTGTTCGTGATGTTGCTGTTTGGTTTTTTTGAGGTCCTCGCCCAACTTCTGCAAGTTGCTGCCGCAGACGATCCTGTTGCTGCCCGGGTTGAAAAAAGCCGTGTTCTGCAACTGCCAGCCCTTCTTGGCCAGCATCTTCTGGTATTCGTCGAGCGTGGGATAAAGGACGATGGTCGTCGGCTTGCCCTTGTCGCATCGGGAAGGGATCAGATTGACATAAGCCGTGTAGATTTGTTCGAGCCGAACCGCCGCACGGCGAACGACTTCCTCCGGGGCATTGGAGAGCAGCGAGAAATAGTCCGAATCGTAGCGCCAGCCGGCTTTGGGGGTGTCTTCCCAATCACAGGGCTGAAGTTCGAGGCCTTCCATTCGGCGTCGCTCGCCGTCGCCATTCGGGTCAAGCTCTTTGAGCCGGCCGCGGAGAAGGTCGCGTTCCGGGTTCGCGAGCCGATCGATCTTGTCGAGATCCGAGGTGCGAAAAATCGTCGTCATGGTGATCGTCGGTCGGCCAGTCACTCGACGGACATGCTGAAAACGGATCGTGCTCGCGGACTCCTCCAGGATGAGGCCCTTGAAGATCGCCCCATTGCGGAGGCGAATCTGATCGAACTTCCAATCCTTCGTGATGGGAGACGTTTCGGCGGCAAACGTGGAGGCGGCCAATAGCCATACCAGCGGCGCGATCAGAAAATGGCGGTAGCGTGTGATGCCGAACCACATATGTCGTCACGCCTTGGCGAAAACGAAACCCCACGGAGCTCTCGCGGATCTGTAATGTCACTATAACCGTTCGCCGGACGGAATGCCATCCATTACGGTAGGTAGAGTTGGGAACCTTCAAATTTAAAGAAGGTAAATGCCGACGACGATCGCTCATTTTTTTTACGCTCAATCAAGCGAGCGGGATGAGGCCGAGGATTGCGTAAATCAGAAACGCCAGTACCGCGGCGGTCGGCAAGGTCGTCACCCAGGCGACGAGGATCGACAAAATCGTCTTGCGCCGAGCGGTGCCGTTCACCAGGCCGATGCCGAATAGAGAACCGACCGAGACGTGAGTCGTCGAAACGGGAAGGCCAAAGCGGCTGGCGATTGTCACCATGAACGAGGTGATAAGATTGGCCGTGACGCCCTGCCCCGGATTCATGAGCGTGATCTTACGGCTCATCGTCTCCGCCACCCGGCGAGCGCCGAGGATGCCGCCCAATGCCATCGCCACAGCGATTAACGATAGACCGAGTGAAGGTGCGACCGCGCTCGCGGCGATGAGTAAGGCCACCATTTTGGGCGTATCGTTGAGCCCGCGGGCGAAACCGACCGCACCGGCGCTCAGATAGTGGAGCCCGTCGAGAATCGGCCCCGCTTCGATGCCGATCATTCGCCCCTGATAACGCGTCCGGCACTCAGTGACGCCGGCCATTTCGACGACGAGTCCCGTGCGAGTCAGCGACATCGTCCCATCGGAATTGATTCTCACTTCGTGTTGCATGCCTTCCAAACAGACGCAAGTTTGGCTCGAAATTCCGCTCCATCTTCGCGTGCGGCTGAAGACGTTGTAAAGCAAGACGGCCAGAAGGAGTGATGCGACCGGTGCAAACAAAAGCGGCAGGATGAATTGCTTACCCAGTGCGGCGAAGCGGACATCGCCCGATGCCGCGAGCATCCCGGCCCCGACCAGGCTACCCGTCAAAGCGTGGGTCGTGGAGATCGGCATGCCGATCCGCGTGGCGAGCAAGACGGTGAATGCCGCCCCCAGGCTGACGGATAAGAGAAATCGAGTCTCGACGGTCACCGCGTCGGGCACCAAGCCTTTGCCGCGAAAGGAATCGACCAAGCCTTGAGCAAGGACGAGTGCCAGCAGCGAACCCGCGAGAGTGGTGACCGTCGCCCAGATCAGGGCGGTGCCATAGCATGCGGTGCCGCTGCCGAAGAGAGTCGCCACACCCTTGAAATTGTCGTTTGCACCGTTGCTGTACGCCAAGAAGACGACGGCAACGACAAGCATGACGACGACCACGGTCATTCAAAAATCCTGAAGGCGGATTGATCAAGTTCGGAGGGCCATTCTATGAGGCTCGGGCAAATGTGAAGATATGGTGAAGAGATCATCCAAACTCAACAGGTGGAAAATTTGCCTTTCCCAGAATCGATCGTATTCTCCAATTTGGCGGAGACATTTCTCATCCGGTGAAATGGCACAAAATGTAGCGATTTGTGTACGAACAAAAAAATTGCCGCTTCATCCTCACGCCGATTCGACCATCACATTTCTGCGAGAGGCCCAAAATCGGCCACGAAAATAAAAATTCTGGAAGTTGATCGCTGGCCGGGTACCATCTCCTGTGGAGCAAGCTGGCAGCTTGCTCTTGTTCGAACGTGGCCGCGTGCCATGCCCACCGCTTTGGGTGGGCATGTTCTCTCGGGGACACATGCCCACCCACAGCGGTGGGCATGGCACGCCTGCCACAGGTCACTTCATCTTCTCCACGTCGAGGTTGCCATGCGAATGATTTGTACTTGGCTTCCGATTCTCCTTCTCGCATCCCCCGCTTCGGCCCAACCGCCGGACGCGGGCAAATATTCAGAAGAGAAATTCGCCGTGAAGGCCTCGCGCGGCCACAAGGTCAAGATGCGCGACGGCGTCGCGCTGTCCGTGGATCTCTATCGTCCTGATGCCGACGGGACCTTTCCCGCGATCCTGTACCACACGCCTTACAACAATAATTTGGCGGGTTGGACGAACCGAGCCAAATGGTTCGCCAAGCGCGGCTACGTGGTCGCCATCTCCGATTGCCGGGGCCGTTTTGATTCCGATGGCGAGTGGGATCCGTTCGATCGCAAGCACAAGACCGATGGCTACGATCTGGTCGAATGGGCGGCCAAGGAGCCGTGGTGTACGGGCAAAGTCGGCATGGTCGGCCCGTCGTACATGGGCTGGACCCAGTGGTGGACCGCAACGCAAGCTCCGCCTTCGCTGAAGGCGATCGTCCCGGAAGTCGCACCGCCGGATCACTTCGCCAATGCTCCCTATCAGCATGGCGTACTCACCGGCTGGCTGATGGATTGGGGAGCCACCATGGCAGGCCGTACCGCCCAGATTGTGGGTGAAGGAGGCTACGGCGGTTTCACGCCCACCCGGGCGGCGGACTTCATGAAGCTGCCATATGTGAAGTTGAATGAACGTCGCGGAGCGATGGATTCGCCCTGGTTCGAGACCTGGATCACCAAGAACCTATCCACCGACGACTACTGGAAGGGCATCGCCTATCAGACGAAGGAAGCATACTCCAAGGTGTCCGTGCCGTCGCTGGCGATTACGGGTTGGTTCGATGCCAATTACCCCGGTTCGCCGATGAACTATCTCGGCGTCAAGAAGTACGGCGCCACACCGGAAGCCCGCCGGCCGTCGCTGGTCATCGGGCCTTGGCAGCACAGTTTCAACAAACGGAAAGTCGGCGAGGCAGACTTCGGCCCAACGGCTGTGATCGATTGGGACGGCTACGCCTGCCGCTGGTTCGATCACTATCTGAAGGGGATCGAGAACGGCGTCGCCAAGGATCCGCCGGTGCATGTCTTCGTGATGGGTGCGAATCGCTGGCGGGCGGAGACGGATTGGCCGTTGCCGCAAACGCAATGGGTGAAGTATTACCTGCATAGCAAGGGGAAAGCGAACACGCTCGATGGCGACGGCACGCTCTCGACGGTGCCGCCTAAAGCGGAACCGGCCGACTCTTACACCTATAATCCGGCCAAACCGACGCTCGCCCCGTTCACGGGCGGGCACCTCGAAGATGGCCCGGTCGATACGCGTAAGACGTCCGCGGGTCTCGACGTGTTGGTCTATTACACACCGCCGTTGAGCGAAGACGTTGAAATCGTCGGCCCCATCGAAGCGAAACTCTTCGCCACGACCTCGGCGAAAGACACCGACTGGATGGTGCGCCTGATCGACGTGGCGCCCGACGGTCGTGCGGGACTTCTATGTGATGGCGTCATCCGCGCCCGTTGCCGGGACCCGCAAAACGGCGGCATCTTCAATTCGGAAAAGCTGAGCACGATCGAACCGGAGAAGGCGTACGAATACACCATTCGCTTTTGGCGAGGCACGGGGAACGTGTTCAAGAAGGGCCATCGAATTCGCGTGGAGGTGTCGAGCAGTTACTTCCCGTACTACCTTCGCAACTTGAACACGGGGGCCGACAACGTCGGGTTGGAAACGGAGTTCGTCGTGGCGAAACAGAAGATCCACCACGATGCGGAACGGCCGTCGCATATTGTGTTGCCGGTGATTCCGGTGAAGTGAGACCCGCGACATTCTTCTTCGTAGGACCGCCTTCCAAGGCTGTCAGAATCTTTGCGACGGCCTTGGAAGGCCGTCCTACGAAGACGTCCGAAATGCTCTCGCTTCTTCACCTGCTCATTCGTTAGAATAATCCGATCGCTCGCCCACACCACAATTCAATTGAGGACCTCACCATGTTTAGTTCACTCACTCTAGCCGCCGCATTGTTTGTTGCCGGTGCTCCGGCACCGAAGGGAGACTCGACCGAGCCCGGAGCTCCCCTGGCCATTAACGGCCCGGCACCCCGCTTCGTGGAAATCAAACCTGATGCCGATGGCAAGATCAAGTTGGCCGTCAGCAAGCCCGGCAACCTTCAAGGCGGCGGAATTGCAGTCGCGATCGGCGGCATCAACGGTGGGCCGAATCCCCCGCAAAACGTCGTGATTCGCAATTTTGGCGGCCTCACGGAACAAGTCGAATTGGCCAAGCTCAAAGACCTAACGATCACCACGCCGAGTGGAAAAGAGATCAGCGTCGAAGCAGCCCAAAAGGCACTCGCCAAGGGCGGGCTGGTGGTCGTCTCGACGGACGGCAAGAAAGTGTCGCCGGCCTATTTGCGATTGTTCAAAGAAGACGTGCTGGTTCTCGTCTCGCCTGATCTGATCCAAATGGGCGGGTTCAACGGGTTCGGAGGATTTGGCGGCGGTAACGTTCCCGCGATTCTGCCGCTGCCGCCGGTTCCCGCACCGATTCCAGTTCCCGAGGCGAAGTGATCGTCGTCGCACTCCTCACCGGAAGCCCTACGAGGAGCGGCTAAACGATTCGCCGTTGTTTAGCCGCTCCTCGTAGGGCTTCCAGAGAGGAGCGCGGTGCAATCCAAAAACTCCGACGATTTTTTGGGAACTGTTTGCCCTGACTGTCCTTCAAATGAAATGTCGCCCACCCTGAATTCCACTCTTCCCGTATCGGGGTTCTCACCATGTACAGTTCGCTAACTATCGCTGCCGCGTTGTTCGCCGCCGGTGCACCAACTGCCAAGGAAGTCGCGTTGGAAACCGGCAACCAGCCTCCTCGCTTCCTGGAAATCCAACCCGACGCCGACGGGAAGATCAAGGTGGCCGTGTTCAAGCCCGGCAACGGACAAGGCGGGGGCATCGGCGGATTGCCGAAACTTCCGCCGAACCTGAGTCTCCCACCGAACTTGAAACTTCCGCTGGGCAATCTCGGCGGCAACTTGGAGCAAGTCGAACTCGCCAAGCTCAAGGATCTAGTGATCTTTACGCCGAGCGGCAAAAAAGTCAGCATCCAGGCAGCTCAAAAGGCCTTGTCCAAAGGTGGAACGGTCGTTGTTTCGACGGACGGCAAGAAGGTCTCGCCGACCTTCTTGAAACTGTTGAAAGAAGACGTGCTGGTTCTCATCTCTCCTGATCTGGCAATGGGCGGCATTCAATTGCCGAATATCGAACTTCCGATGCCCTGAAGTGCACCGCGCTCCTCTCCGGAAGCCTACGAGGAGCGGCTAAACGACGGCGATTCGTTTAGCCGCTCCTCGTAGGCTTCCGGAGAGGAGCGCGGTACAACCTCACGAATCCCCCTTAAACCGAAACTCTTTGCCCCCGATGATCTGATCCGACGTAATCGACGGGCAGACGAATTTTTCAATGTGCTCGATAATCAGCCGCGTTCCTTCGAAATGGCTGACGAAGGGCGATTTCTTCGGGTTGTACATCGTGTCGGTCATGTCGCGCATCAGCACCACGTTCTTGCCATTCTTGGCCATCTGACGCAAGCCGAACGGCCGACCCAGCACGCACATGTTGGTGTGAACGCCAAGCAGAATCACGTTCTGGATGCCGCGTTCTTCGAGTAGGTTCCAGATCTCGATCCCCGAATCGCTGATGGCATCTTCATCGCGAATCTTGATCCCCGCGTGCTGGCTCTTCCACGGTGCCTTGGGATTTCGACCCATCGCCGTCAGCTTGGCGTGCCATTCTTCGTGTTCTTTCAGATCGTCGTCCTCGCCGCCGTCGGACTGATCGATTGGGTACTTCCCTTTCTCCTCGGATGGGATCTTCTTGCACCACTGATCGATCTGGTCGGGCAGGTTCTTGGCTTTCGGCGCGGCCTGGGCCCGTTTGCGAGCGGGATGATCCTTGTAGGCTTCCATGCAACTCGACGGAGCGTGAACGACAAATGCCCCCTTGGCTCGCAATTTCTCGATGACTTCGTTCATCCGCGGCACCATCTCTTCTTCGCGGCGCACGGCATTGAGGCAATGATGAGCATCCCACACGTCGCAGACAATGACGACCGTCTTCTTCATCGGCCAAGCCTGTTGCTTTGTGGTGACGGTATACGCACCTTTGTCTTCCGCACGCGAACGCAGGGTGAGCGTGAGGTCGGATTCCTCTGCCAGGGCGTAGACCGGGAGGAAGAAAAGGACCGCGGGCATGAGCATGACAAGTTGACGCATGGAACACCTCATGGGTTTTTGCGATTGGTAGGCCGCATTCCGCAAATTGTATTGTATGGTGGAACTATTGGTGCCATTCGCCCACGAACGGCTCGTAGAAACTTCGGCAGGTGCGATAGTGCCAGGTAGGTGTGGAAGGAATTCCTTCCTGACCGATCGCGTCGACGGCCACGACCCAGTAACGCCGAACTTCGCTGCCGGCCTTTTCATCGACGAATTGCACGATTGGAAGCCGGCCCTTGTTGCCGGCGATCGGATCCGCAGTCAAGCGGACCGTCGGCTGTCCAGGTCCTTCCGGGCGCGGGCCCTTCATCGAGTAGACACGGTAGCCTTTCATGTCCGTTTCCGGATTGGGCGTCCATTTCAGTTGGCAGCGTTCGCCGTCTTCCCTTGAAAAGAGATTCTCCGGAGCCGACGGAATTGTCAGAAAATACGGCGACGGGCCGCTCTCGACACCCAAGAGATCGACCGCGCGAATGCGGTAGGCGTAAACCGCGAAGCGATATGGCTTGCCCTTGGGGTCTAGTTGATCGTCGCGAAAGCGGTTGCGAACGAGCGGTTCGACCTTTACGGTTTGAGGTTTGGTCAAGTCGATTGACGCGTCGATGTAGCTGGTACTGTTAAACTTCAAAGGCGCGTTGGAGATTCTCTGGAAGGGTCCGATGGCCTTGATCGCGCCGACACTCGGTTCCGCCAACGGCGGAGTGTCCTTTTTCAGCCGGAGGATTTCGTCCTCGCTGTATACTTCGACGACGGCGCGCTCGACATGGTACCCTGGAAAGCTGTCGCAGTTGGGTGGTGGCTGCCACGACAAGCGCACTTCTTTGGTGGAAACGACCGAGACGACCACATCTTCAACCGCACGGTACTGTGTGCGGACACGTGCGGAGTTTTCGCTCTCTTGGCCGCCCTTGCCAATGGCCCGCACCGCGTAGTGATAAGTCGCGAAAGGTCGCAGTTCCGGACCACTTAGGGTGGTTTCCGGTTTTTTTCGGCCGATCGGTTTGAGATCGGTTAGCCACGGTTGAACGCCCTCGCCGCGTAGAAGCAAGTACTCCGTGACATCGGGCGATGGGCTCGGCTGCCAGTCGAGATTCAATCCGGCTCTGGTGGTTGTCACCCTCAGGGCAACTGGCGGTTTCGGTTTGGTGTTGGGCTTGGCCTCGGCGAAGCGGTAGGTCCAGATCTGTTGCTCGCGTTCGACGTTCGGTACGCGTTGGGCAGGGTTGATGTTCGCTTCGAGGTAGAACAGGTTCTGGTCCGGCACGTAGGCGATCATCCGGCTGCGATTGCTCCAACCGTCGGGCTCGCGCTCGGGTTTCATTTGCGTCCAGGTGTTTTTGCCCGCATCGAAGGCCCAGGTTTCCAAACGGCCATGGGTGATTTCCTTCTTATCGTCAACAACACCGACTCGGACCACCGCGACGATCACCTTGTTCACGCTGTCGTAAGCGAGCACGGCGTCATTGCGGTCGGTGGGCGGTTGCGTCGCCGGCTTCAAGTCGCGCCATTCGTTCTTGGCCAGATCGTAGGCCCAGGTATGCGGATCGTTGGAGAATTGCGAACCAAACAGAATGTGCAATTTGCGGGCGGCATCGTACGCCATGTTGCCGCCGCTACGGGGAGGAGGCGGCGACTTCGGATCTTGCAGCGTCCAAACGTTCGTGTAGGGGTCATAGACGAATGTGCCTTCTTCGGTCCCTTCGCCGCCAAAGACGACGGCCACTTCGTGGTCGCTATCCCAACTGGCGCAATGAAGGGCACCGATCCGTGGCTCGGGCAACGGACGGCGATCACGCCAGCGATTCGCCTCCAGATCGTAACTCCAGACCGAGGAGTTGTTCAGATAGATCTCGCGAAACCACTGCCAGCCGTGGTTGCCGCTGAAGGATTTGAAGCGAAGGAACCTGTTCTGGGCCGTATCGAAAACGTTCTGTTGCGCACAGCAAACGGCCGGCGGAGCGTGGTTCGGCTCTTTCAATTCCCACTTCATCGTGGCCGGGTTGAGCGTCCACAACTCCGCGATCTGCTCGCCCGAGCCCTTGACGCCTCCCTGGGCATGCCCACCCCAGCGGATCAAGCGGCGGGCGAGCGGATCGTAGCCGATCGAGGCCTCGTAGCTCAATCGCGGCGAAACGGGTGCGTCCTTTAGCGGGCTACGCTTGACCCAGGTGTTCGCCGGTTGAACCAACGGGGCGGGCTCGGCGGCCCTCCCCGTAGAGACGGCCAAAAACAGGCATCCAAACAGCCAGGATCGGATCAGAAGGTGCATCATGAAAAGAACGCTCCTCTCCGAAGGCTCCGAGTCATAGCTAATCTGGCTTGGAATCCAACACATGGTTGGTCGCCGTTTCGCTCAAGAACTCAATATCGCCCGTGTTGACGTCGTACATCGCGCCGACGATCGAGATCTTTCCTTCGCGGACGAGTTCACTCAATGTCTGGCTCTCGTGAAGAACCTGGACCACCGTACGCGATACGTTTCGACGAGCCACGCCATCAACGTACGAATCCTGCTCAGCGGGAGAAAGTGAATCGATTCGCTGGCACGAAATCGGGTCGACCGATTTCTGGACGTCTTCCACGACATGGTTCAGATGTTGACAGCCCGTGGCCTCGGCGATCGTGCCAGTCGAGCACATCAATTTGACTGCCGCGGTGACAGCACCGCAGCGAGTGTGACCCAAGACCAAAATTAGTTTCGCCCCCGCCACCGCACAGCCATATTCCACGCTCCCGAGCACTTTGCGGCTGGTGATGTTGCCCGCGATACGGACGCTGAAGATGTCGCCCATGCCCAGGTCGAAGATAATTTCGGCAGGTGTGCGCGAATCGATGCAACTCAGGACGACGGCCAGCGGATGCTGCCCGGCGGCCGTGGCGGTAATCAGCCGATTGAAATCGCGCGTGAGCCGTTTCCCTTTCCGGAACCGTTCGTGGCCGTCTTTCAGAATCTGCAGAACGTCCGCCGGGCGAAGCTGGCTCTGGATTTCGCGCGTCGAGTAATCGACGTACTGAGTCTGGTCTTCGAGTTGATATCTCCTGCGAAAGCCGAGCAAGCTCACCTCCACGCCGCGAGCCGGGGCCGTTTCTTCCTTAAAATCTCGGATCATGCTGAGGACATCGGGGTCGATATAGTCCGTCTGCTGGGCGTCGAGTAATACATGCCCCCCCGCTGGCACTTCATTGAGCACTTTGGTCAGCGCGGCCCGATTTAGGAAGCTGACCTGATTCGCCAGTTCGATGTGGAGAACGTCTCCGCCCAGATGTTTTTCCACAATCCGGCGAACCGGGCGGCGCATATTGCTACTCAGAATAAAAGCGATGCTCGCCACCATACCGATCATGACGCCGATCAAGAGGTCGGTTAGAACGATCGAAACGACGGTCAGAACGAACGGAACGAATTGATAGCGTCCCTCGTTCCACATTTGCTTGATGAGTGCTGGGCTGACAAGTTTGATCCCCGTGACAAGCAAGATTGCCGCCAGACAGGAAAGGGGGATCATGTTCAGCCAAACCGGCAAGAACAGGACGCAAATGAGGAGCAAAAACCCGTGAATAATCGTGGCGAGTTTCGTCTTGCTGCCGGCGTTGATATTCACGGAACTGCGCACGATCACCGAGGTGACGGGCAGCCCGCCGATCAGGCCGGAGACAACATTACCGACACCCTGGGCCCACAATTCCCGGCTAGGGGGCGAGACGCGTTGCCGCGGGTCGATCTTGTCGACCGCTTCCAGATTCAAGAGTGTTTCGAGCGACGCGACGATGGCGATCGTCAATGCGGCGATGTAGACCGCTCGCCTCGTGATTTGTGAAAAGTCGGGGGATTCCAGGAGCTTGAAGAAGCCGGGGATGCTTTCCGCGAACGGCACCTGCACCAGATGGCTCGACCCGATGGCCCAACGCCCGCCGATTCCTTGCAACAGCAAATGGATGCCCACCCCCAGCAACACCACGACAAGCGGAGCGGGAATTACTGAGTATTTCAGGCGTTTCCACTTGCCCCAGAAATACAGGACCGCGACCGAAAACAGGCCGATCAGGGCCGCTCCCGGATGAAAGTCGTTGACGATTGCCGCAAACTCGGAAAAGGTGTTCTCGTGGTCGGGCTGCTCGAAGGTCATTTCCCCTTCCGGGTCGGGGTCGTGGCCCAGGAGATGGGGAATCTGCTTGAGAATCAGGATGAGGCCAATGGCGGCCAGCAGGCCTTTGATGACGCTCGACGGGAAAAAGGCCGCGATAAAACCGGCACGGATCACGCCCAGGAAAATCTGGATAAAGCCTGCCAGAACCACAGCCAGCAAGAATGCCTGAAACGAACCGAGTAGCGCAATCTGGGCGATGACGATGGTGGTCAAGCCGGCGGCCGGGCCGCTCACGCTCGAATGCGATCCACTCAGGAGACCTACCACGATGCCGCCGACGATCCCGGCGAGCACACCGGCGAGCAACGGAGCACCCGAGGCCAGGGCGACACCGAGGCACAACGGAAGTGCCACGAGAAAGACGACCAGGCCGCCGGTAATATCTCGCGATAGAGTGGAGCCGATTGAGGACTTCGAATTCTCCATAAAAAATTGTCTCTCAGAGGGTGTTGAGAGTGAGTCATTGAGATGATACCGATTTCGTTCGGATTGTCCGCCGGCGTCAAAGTACTCATCACGCTCCGCGTGTTGTTCTCTCCGGGGCGAGAACATCGATTCTTGGCAGGTAACTGCGAACATCACGCGGAGCGTGATGAGTACTTTGCTCGTCTCAGATCAATTTCTCACTCGACGTTGTCGCCCGAACCTGCGAGAATAAGAGCATGATTTCCATCGCACCTTCCATCCTGGCGGCAGATTTTTCCCGGCTCGGCGAACTGGTTCGCGAGATCGAACTCGGCGGCGCGGACCGCGTCCATGTTGACGTCATGGACGGGCACTTCGTGCCGAACTTGAGCATGGGGCCGATCGTCGTCAAGGGGCTACGTCCCGTGACGCGCATGCAACTCGAGGTTCACCTGATGGTGACCGATCCCACGATGTTCGTGGAGCCGTTTTTGAAATCGGGAGCCGATTCTCTGATCGTTCATCAGGAAGTGTTGCCTGACCCCCGACCGTTGATTCGCGCAGTGCGCGGCCAGGGCAAACGCATTGGCCTTGCCGTGAATCCGGGCACGCCGGTCGAGGCGATCGAAGCGTATCTTGAAGACATTGATCTCGCGCTATGCATGACCGTTTGGCCCGGTTTCGGCGGCCAGTCGTTCCTGCCGGAGAGTCCTGAGCGAATTCGAGCTTTGCGTAAGCTGATTGAAACGCGAAATCCGAAATGCGAGTTGGAAGTCGATGGCGGCATCGACATGAAGACGGCACCAACGAGCACTTCAGCCGGTGCAAACGTACTAGTGGCGGGGACGTCGATCTTCGGAGCGGCGGTTGGTCCCCGGGCCGCTGTTCAGCAGATGTTGAAACTCACTTCTTGAAGAATTTAGAAGACTGTATCACGAAAGCACGAAACAGTGAAAACACGAAAAAAAGCAAACTAAGACGATGCACGTTCGATTAGGAAAGCCAATCGATTAGTCTTTTTCGTGATTTCATTCTTTCTCGTTTTCGTGATAGGTATTTCGAATGAACTTGAACGCTCAGTAACGTGCTTCGATACCGACATTGATGCCGTGCATCCAGAAATCGGTGTTCGCTTCCATGCGTTGAGGATGGAGGACGCCGACGGCCGAGCGTCCAATTTCGAGATCGATCGCCTGGCCGGGACGAGCCACATTGCTCACGTAAACGAAGGTGTAGCCGACATAGGCACGCCAGTGGTCGGCAATCTGATAACCAGCCATGAAATTGGCTTCGGGGACGACGGCGAAGTTCCGATCGTTCGTGACTCCCACGTTCGACGGCCTGGTCAGCAGTCCGCCAGGCACCGTGGTGTTCGTGCCATCGACCGTTCGGCTACGTGTTGTCCCTTCAATTTCGAGCCTGCTCCAATTGACCCCGAATGCGATTTTCGCGGAGCCCGCCAAGTAAAGGCGAGAGAAGCGATATTCCCCTGCCAGGCCAACTTGTCCGCCGTTGAAGAGGTTCACCGCTTGATAGGAATCGTCTACCTGCCTGGACGAGCCGTCGGTGAAATTGCTTTGGCTAAAAATGTTCAATTGTTCCGACGTGCGGATAAAGCGATAACCAGCGAGGAAGTCGAGCCGGACATTGTCTTCGCAGTAGAGGTTATGCCGCGAATTCGCGTCGGCCCCGAAGAACGTCAGCGGCGAATCGACGATGGCCTTACCAGTGCTGACCCCATTCAACGCCAGAACTTCGGCCGCGGGCGTTTGCCCCGGAAGGTCGACGAAAGGTCGAGCCAGCGTTGGATTGCCGTTCGAGGTGATCTCAAAGTTGGCACGGGTCGATTGCATGAAGAAAAACGAGCCGTCGATTCCCCAGTTCTGGCAGCGATCGATCCATCCGCCCGCTTCGAGCCGAAATCCCGAACGGAAGGGGTGATCGAGGCGCTCGTTGCCATGCACAACGGACGTGCCCGTTGAACCAATGATCCCTGATCCGCCGGTGGTCACCAGGGCGGGAATCGTATCGTTCTGGGTCTTGCCGAGGAAATAAGCGGTGTTCACCCAGTAACGACCCAGCGGCAGGCAGGGGCATGGAGGTTGTTTTACTCCAGGGTTACGTTCGGGCAGGAACAAGTACGACGGATCGTAATCCGATTTGGGCCCGCCACGATGCCAGGCCGGTGTTCGATTTGGTTGCGATTGATTCGAAGGCGGACGAATCAACGGCTTGATATCAAGTCGTGGATCGATGTTGGGCAATGTATCTGGCCGCTCTTGCGGGCCAGGGATTGGTTTAGGAAGAAGAAACGAAATGGGCTCGAGGGGTAAGGGATCGTCCGCCCATAAGGGCGAGGGCGAGGCACCAGCCAGGCAACCGGCAAGCAATCCGGTTAGCCAGCTTCTGCTCATCCGATTTCTCCTGAGTCTACGTCGATGCCCCGTCACCGCCGGTGGAATCGCTGTAATCGTTATCGGCAATTGCCGTCGTTGGCATGAAAGGCAGATCTAGGTTCAAGGATAGGTGTTCAATTACGTGGATTGGGCAAGGCGCGGTAAATACGCTGATTCGTAAGAAGTGACGCCTATTCTCTTCAATCTACCTTTGTCGCCCGCCTACGCTACTTGTTCGTGTATTCACTCCGATGTGATTGAATCACAAACAAATTGGCGGACGATACAACAGTCAAGCACTCTTTTACAGATCAAATCGTTGCCCACCTTGCCCTTTTTTACAAAAATGGTTAGAGTGGCAAAAGAGATTCGGATCAATCTCAGAGGGACGTTCGATGCTATTGCGGCGCTTGATAATTCCGCTCTGTTTGCTGATTCTGCTTGTGCCGGTCTATCTCTGGAAAGTCCAGGGATGGTGGACGGCATCAGTCAGCGGGCAAGATCCGCTGCCGGCTCAACCTTTTGATCCGAGTAAGGCCATTGCGGAATTCAATCCTCTGGATGTATCCGATGCCAACCGAGGCATTATCGCGGGAGCTGCCATTAACCCCATCGACAACATTGAACTACTGGCACGCACGGACGTCATCGAATTACTTCGCCAATCGCTCGTCAAGTGCCAGGAGACGGCCAACAACTACACATGCACGCTGGCGAAGCAGGAGCGCATCAACGGAAAATTGAACACCCCGGAAGAGATCGAAGTCTGGTTCAAGCAGCAACCGTTCAGCGTGTTCATGCACTGGAAGAAGAATGTCACCCCGGCGGCGGCCAGTCTTTACGTGCAGGGCGAAAATAAAGGGAAGATACTCGTTCGGCCAAGTGCCGCCGCCGCGAAGATCTTCGGCTACGTCGAACGGCCAGTCGATGCGGCTGACGTTAAGGCCACGACTCGCTATCTCGTCACCGAATTCGGTCTGCGTTGCGGCACCGAACGGACATACAAGGCCTGGAAAGAACTCCGCGATAAGGGAAATTTTAACACCACTTATCTCGGCCTTCGGAAAAAAGTCGAGGAGGCCGGCGGACGTGATTGCCATGTCATTCTGCGCAAGTGCGATCCGCCCGAGGAAGACGGGATGACCGAGATTACCATCTACATCGATGCCGAGACCTGGTTCCAGGTCGGATCCATCCTCAAGGCCAAAGACGATCTCGTTGGCAGCTACTGGTTCCGCGACATCAACCTCAACCCGAGCTTTGACGCCAAGCAGTTCTTGCCGGAGACGTTGAAGAAGTATTGAGCTTGCGGTTGGCTTTCTTCGCGGGACGGCCTGCAAGGCCGTCCCACGAAAGCGTCGAGCATTTCACTTATTGTAACCGGTGACTTCGCCGGACAAACAACCCGCCTACCGATCGCCATAATCCCCCACCCACCGCCGAATGGAAGAACGACTCGGGAGGCAACTTCGCCGCGAGGCGTTGGTACGCTTCACGCATGTTGTGGTACGGGATCGTCGGGAAGAGGTGATGTAGTGCATGATAGCGCAACCCCAGCGGCGCCCAGAGTTCGCCGGTCCAGCCGATGGGGTTGTTGATGCTGTCGCGGAACTGGCCGAAGTGGTCGGTCGGAGTGCCGTCGGATTCGAAGTGATGGGCCGAGAGCATGCGGAAGCGGTTGATGAACAAGCTAGTCGTGTAAATCGCGTACCAGCAGACCAGCCACTGCCACGAGATCTCGCCTAGAATCGAGAGCACGATCGGCGGCCAGTAGGCGAGGAGCATGACAATTTCCATGAACACCAGCCGACGATATTCGACGCGGTTCATGGTGCGGGCGTACGCCAGGTTGATCACGTAGCTCGACGCATAGCGGACCAGAAAACGTCGCAACGGCGGGAAGAACCACGAGATGGGCGTGCCGATCGTGAAGCGCGTGAACACGATGGGAAAGGCAACAAACGCGAACAAGATGTAGCCGATGATGGCCCACGGCCGGCCAGCGAGTTGCAGATATTCGGGATCATCGACAGTTCCGTAGGTCGAGCGGCGATGATGGCCGTTGTGGGCCCCTTCGTAACCGACCGAAGGTAGAATCCAGAAGATGCCAACGATCAGGTTCCACGCGAAATGAAAGCCGGGGATCTCGTCGCGGCGCTGATGAGTCAACTCGTGTACCATCACACCCAGACGAAACCAGAACGGAACCGCGAGACAAACCATCGCCACCGCGAAAAGCGTCGGCCCAGGTTGAGCGGCCGCGAGGAGATAAGTCGCCCAACCAATCGTGCCGACGATCGCGAGTTCCCGCCAGTATCGCCAAGGAGTGGGCGTAAAGAGGTCACGCACAATTTCGTGCGCGGCATGCAGATCCGCCATCTCCGGTTTGGGAGTTGGGATTGTCACGCGGGCATCTCCCGTGCAGAAGGCAATTCTTCAGCCAGGCGAGCCAGGTTGCGTAAGCTCCTGGAGTGCTTGGCGTCTCACTCGAGGTCCTCCAGGAGCTTACGCAACCTGGCTCGCCGATCAATCACCGTGGCTCCGCCACCAAGCGGGGACGGCCGTCCGGAGAGTTGGCCGCGAACTGGCTTCGGAACCGTCGAATCACATCGTCGGGCACGAAGTACGTTCCACACTGCGGCCGGGCCGCTTCGATGCCAAGGCGGATGAGGCCACGATGATGGCTTTGCAGATCGGCGAGACTCGCAAGGCCGATCGTGGCAGTGAACCCTTCGCACTTTTGCGTAAGCAACGACGAGAGGATGCACGCGGTCAGTTCGTTCGGATCGCGGATCAGTTCGTGCAGGAAATCGTCCTTACCGAAGGCGGCGATGATATCCTCGGACCCACGGGGAAGAATGATCGTCTCGCCGATCGGCTCGGCGACCCGGACCATGCCCGCGTTGCCGAAGAAGAGATCTCCTTCCGCTTCCGAGCGAGCAATCGCACGCGAAAGCGAGAAGCCAGGCGGATACGAATCATCGACGATGATTGTTCCCGGCCGCAGGCGATCGACGTCAATGACATCGGGAATACTCACGGCAGTGAGGATCGTCGTCGCCTCGTAGAGAGCGTCCGGCAGACCGCGTTCGGAGGCCAACACACGGATTGGTCCGCGGAAGCCGTGCCGTTCGCGAATGCCACGGGCGAGCGCGTTCACTTCATCCTTCTTGGCGAAGACGTCGCACAACGTCAATTCGCGGGGATGCGGCAGCGTATCGAGAGCAAGCGCGAGACACGATTGCCCGATCGAGCCGAGGCCAAGAATAGCCAGGTGCTCCGAGCCGGGGAAGCGGTCCGACTTGTCGAGCATGCTTTCGAGATTCAGGACCACGGCGGCCGTCGTGGTCGCGTGGCCCGTCGTTACCTTCAAACCGGTCTCGGCGAGCCAGTTGCTGACCTTCTTGCCGTAATCGGTCGCGGAAGGAATCAGACCGGTCAATGAAAGACACTTAGCCCCGTACTTTCGCGCCATGTCGCCGGCCTTGCGGACCAGTCCTTCGACGCGCGGAGAACCAAACATTTCCTTGCCGCGAATGGGGAGCGTGATCACGCCGATCCGGCCGATCGGAAGATCGTAGACGTGGCTTATGAACGGATCGTTGCCGAAGAGGATGCCAATCTGCTCGTCGTTCAGACCGCCGACCGTCGAAATACGGTCGGGGACATACATGAGGGCCGCGGCATCGATCTTCAAGTCTTTGAGCAAGCTACGAGCACCGCTTCGCGTCAGAACGCGTTGATTGCCGTCGTCGGCCACGGGTTCAATCGGTGCGGCCGCTGCTGGCTTGGCAGCGACGATTGGCGGGGCGGGAACGGCTTTCGGGGCCGACTCTTTCACCGGCGTTGCCGATGGTGCGTCTTCGCGGGTTGTCGTCAATTGCCGGAGTAACAGGGCCGAGAGTTCGGTCAAGGTCGCACCGGCCGACATCTGGTCGATCGGCAGATTCACCTTGAAATCACGGTCGATACGGAGCTTGAACTCGAACGCCATCAGCGAATCGACGCCGAAGCTCGTCAGCGGCGCGGATGGATCCATCGCGGCATCGTCAGCCCGTAGCACGGCCGCGAGTGCGTGGCGCAGATGAGCCAGCAGGAACGCGGGACGGGCATCCGCGGATTTCGCCATAAGCGCGGCCAGCACATCCGAACCCGCGGTGCTTTCCACGCCCTCGGCCGGTTGTTCGAGGACCGCGGCCATCCGGAACGATTTCTGACAAGCCTGATTGGTCGCGGCGTACTTCGTCCAGTCGATGCGTAACACGCTGGAAGTCGTCACGTCGCGACGGAGCAGGTACTTCAGGAAGGTGAAGACTTCCGCCGGCGCGAGCAGGTCGAGACCGGCCGCTTCGAGATAGCGCGTGAGGGCCTTGTTATCGGCGACGATGCCGACCTCGGCGAGCGGCCCCCAGTTTACCGCAAGTGCGGGGAGCCCCTCGGCCCGGCGCTGCCAGGCCAAGGCGTCGAGGAATCGATTGCCGACGACGTAACTCCCCTGCGCTGCCGACCCGAGGATGGTGGCGACCGAGGAGTACATCACGAACCAGTCGAGCGGCAAGTTACGCGTGGCTAAATGGAGGTTCCAGCTACCAGCGATCTTCGGGGCCAGCACTTTTTCAAGTGATGCTCGTTCGATCTTCGGCAACGGCTCGTCTTGCAGCACCATCGCCGAGTGGATGATGCCTTTCAACGGCGGACGGTTTGAGTCACCGTTGTGAATCAATCGCTCGACGTCGGCCTGCTGCGCCAGCCATTGCGCGGTACGCAGGCCGAGGCCCGACAACCCACCCGTGATGAGATACGAGGCGTCGGCCCGAACAACCGGTTGGGTGTGGCTCAGGATTTTGGTCGGCGGATTCACCGGATCCGAAGTTACCACGACCTTGCCGCGATGTTTGCCCTGGGCCATCAGACGGAAGGCGTCGTCGACATTCTGAGCGGCGTAGGGGAGCGATGGAATCGGCGTGTACGCCCCACTCTCGAAATTCGCGACGATGGCCCGCAACCGCCGGCCGATCCATTGCGGCTTGCGTTGCACCACGGCCGAGAGATCGACCGCGTGGAACGAGACGCTGCTGCGGAACGGGGCCAGATCGATCGACGTATTCTGGAAGATATCCTTCTTGCCGATTTCCACGAACCGCCCGCCGGGCGAGAGAAGTTCGAGGCTGCGTGGAATGAATTCGCCGGCAAGCGAGTTCAGAACCACGTCGACGCCACGGCCGCCGGTCGTCTCGCGAACGCCGTCAGCGAACGACAGGTTGCGCGAGTGGAAAATATGCTTCACGCCCTGGAAACGCAGGAACTCGTGTTTCTCGGGGCTGGCGGTGCCGAAGATCTCGGCACCGATCTGGCGAGCGATCTGAATCGCCGCTTGACCGACGCCGCCCGCCGCCGCATGGATCAGGACCGACTCGCCCGCTTCGAGGCGAGCGACATCACTAAGGCAATAATCGGCCGTGAGGAACGCGATCGGAATCGTCGCGGCTTGCTCGAAGGTCAAGTTCGCCGGTTTCTTGGCCGCCAGGACGGACGCGACCCGAATGCGATTGCCGAACCCGTACGCTGCCACGGCGAGCACCTCGTCGCCGGGTTTGAATTCGGTGACGGCGGAACCTACGCGGACCACCACGCCCGCGCATTCATCGCCGAAGGAGCGCGGTTCGGTCGGGGCCAGAGGATAGATGTCGAGCGCCTTGAGCACGTCGCGGAAATTCAGCCCAATGGCGCGCACTTCGATTTCGATCTCGTGCGCGGCCGGGGCCGGCCGTTCGATGCTGACCCAGGCGAGACCATCGAGACTGCCAGGCGACGTCGTTTGCAATTGGAAGGTCGCCGCCGCGGTCTGCGTCGCGGGCAATGAACGCCAGGCGAGCGTGTCGGGATTGGACGTCTGAAGCTGCGCCGCGAAACGTTTGCCGCCGCGGTAGGCAATCTCGTCTTCGGCGGGTTGCGAGGCGATTTCGCTGAGTGCGGTCGCGACGGGTGCCGTGTCCGCCGGATCGAGATCGAGCAGACGACATATCACGCGCGGAAGTTCGGTGGCAACGGTTCGCAGTAATCCCGCGGCCGGAGCCTGAAGCAAATTCGGCGCCGCGACCGTGCCATCGTGTCCCCAGGTCGCCCCGGAGGTGACAAGCCACAACGATACTTCGGCAAGATCGGCCGCGACGAGTGCTTGCGCGGCCTTCAACAACGGTTCGAGTACCTTAATCACGCCGTCCGTGGACGGTGCTTCCACAGGTTCCCCTGCCGACCAGACGATGATGCCCTTACTCCCCTGGCCGCGAGTGAGGAACTCGGCCATGAGATCGGAACCGTCGGTGTGATGGCCGACCCAGTCGCTCAGCTCCGAAAGTTGCGCGATCAGATCCGCCGCCTGGTTCGCGGGATCGATCACCAGCCACGCGGCCGGCATCGATTTCTTTTCGGTGGAGATTGCCACCGGCTTCCAGGTTTCTTGGAAGAGCTTCGTCTTGCTGCGGGCGATGTGGGCCTCTTGCGGCTTCTTCACGCAGCAGCAACCGGCGAACGTCGCGATCCACTCGCCTTCCGGCGAGAAGATTTCGATATCGACGAACCAACGGGTGTCTTGCACGTGGACGTTGCGGACATGGCAGAGGACAGACGTCCCCGCCCGCTGCCGCCATTCGATCCGTTCGAGACGGACCGGCAGGAACATCGCTTCACGTTCTTCGTCGACCGGCGTGGCTTGCAGAGCGGACTGGAAGACGCCGTCGAGAAGCGCAGGATGCATGTAGTAATTCGACGAATCGCCATGCAAAGCGGGATCGAGCGTCACTTCCGCCCAGAGTTCGCTCCCCTTCGACCACATCTCGCGGACCGTGCGAAACATTGGGCCATAGTGATGCCCAGCACGCTCGAAGCGCGAGTAAAGAGCTTCGGCAGGAATCCGCACCGCATCAGCCGGATGCAGGGGATTGCCCGGATTGGTGCGCTCGGCCCCGGAAGCATCGGCCGCCCATCGGATGCCGCGGCTGACGACTTCCCAACCGCGTTCGCTGTTGCCAACCGGACGTGCCGCGACCGAAACGCGACGCGAGGTGGGGTCGAACGACGTCCGGACAATATGCGGTTCGTCGGCCCAGAGGATCCGATCGCAGTTCACATCGTAGAGGCCGATCGGTTTGTCGAATTGGCCGTCCGACGTCGCGGCCAGCATCAATTCAACATGCCCGGCGGCGGGGAACACGGCCCGGCTGCGGAATCCGTGGTCGGCCAGGTACGGGAACTGGTCGGTCGAGAGACACGATTCCCATTCTTTCGCCGAACCGATTTCGCGGAGGCCGAGAAGCGGATGCGTCGGGCTGCTCAATCGGCGGTGCTTCGAATCGGGGCTCTCGATCCAGAACGGTTGCCGTTGCCAGGGGTAATGCGGGAAGGCCATGTGGTCCTTGGACCCAGGCGTTAAGCGAGCCCAGTCGATTTCCACGCCGCGAACGTGTAGCGCGGCGACCGACTCGGCCAGGCATTTCGGACCCGGCTCATTTCGGCGCAACGAGCCAAGAATGAGCGTCTCCGGCACGCCATTGACCACTTGGCCGACGTATCGAATTAAACCCGGGTGAGGCCCCACTTCGAGGAAGACCTTTGCCCCAAGCTCCGCTGCGCGACTGACCGCGGCCGAGAAACGTACGGGCTGGCGAAGATTCCGCCACCAGTATTTTTCATCGGGGATCTCATCCGTCAATTCGCGGGAAGTGACGGTCGAAACGAACGGAATGACGGGAGCCGAAGCCGGTAAGCCCGCGATGGCGCGCGTGAAGACCTCTCGGCAACCTTCGACCGCCTGCGAATGGAAGGCATATGGGAAAGGCAGAATGCGGGCGAAACGTCCCTTCGCGGTGACAATTTCGACCGCGGCCTTGATCGATTTCTCGTCGCCGGACAGGGTCAAATCGGTGGCACTATTGTAAGCCGCGATGCTAAGCCAGTTCGGGTACTTGGCGATCAGTTCCTCGGCCTCGGCTTCGGAAAGACCGACGGCCGCCATCACGCCCGCGCCACTGGTAAGTTCAAGTGCCTTCGCGCGCTCGACGATCACCTGCGCGGCCGCCGCCAAGCTCAAGGCTCCGGCCGCATGGGCCGCGGCGACTTCGCCGAAGCTGTGTCCGAGCACCACCAGCGGATCGATGCCCCACTCGGCGTAAAGCCGATAGACGCCGACTTGCAGGGCGAAAAGGACCGGTTGGCCAATATCCGACTGATAAATCGAATCGTCGCCCCGGCAGATCTCCTCGATAAGGCTACGGCCCCAACTCGGCTTCATGATCGCGTCGAGTTCCTCGACGGTGGCCCGGAAGCTCGCGTTCTCTTGGTAGAGATCGCGGGCCATCGCTGGCCACTGCGTACCCTGGCCGGAGAAGACGATCGCCACCGGCATCGCGTGTGACGAGACATGGCCGGAATAGACGCCGGCGGGAGTCTGGCCGCTGGCGAATGCACTCAGTTTTTCGATTGCCGTGAGAGCATCGTCTGCAACCACCGCCAGACGATAGGGGTGATGGCTGCGGCGCTCACGCACGGCACCCGCGATGGCGGGGAAATTCGCCGGATCGGCCGCCTTGAGAAACTCCGCGTCGTTTCGAGCCGCTTCCAGCAGCGCGGCCTGGGACCGAGCGGAGACCGTCCAAACTTGCGGTGCCGAATTCGGCTGCACGGCCGGGGAGTCCACGGCCGCGGGTGCCGATGACAGCACGGCATGGGCGTTGGTGCCGCCGAAGCCAAACGAGTTCACGCCGCCGTGGAGTGCGCCATCTGGGTTCGTTGATTCCCAAGGCATCACTTCAGTCGGCACGCGGAGCTTGTATTCATCGAACGGAATGCGGGGATTCGGCTCCGTGTGGTGAAGATTCGGCGGAATGGTCCGATGATGCAGAGCCAACGCCAATTTCACGAGCCCGACAACGCCGGAAGCC